>CAZQLF010000169.1:0-6583 GCA_964594035.1 uncultured Rhodospirillaceae bacterium
GGCCTTTCAGGATCAGTTCGCCGGGCTCGCGGCCTTCATAGGTGTTCAGCATGTTCACGACGAACCGGCGCAGGCTCTTGATCTCGGCAATCGCGCTGTAGGCGGGCAGCAGATCGTGGAAGAGCTGGATGTCGTCGTTGCTGAAGCCGGCGTCGTTGCGCGTCATCCAGGAAAGCGCGTTGGGCGTACCGTCGGAATAGATCAGCGGGGCTATGATGTAGTCGCGGTATCCGTCGGCGCGCAGATCGTCGAGGGTCAGGGAGGGCAGTGGCTCGTTGCCGTCGAGACGCCAACGGCCCGTCTTGCGCTCCTCGACGGCAAAGCGCACGGGGCTACGCAGGTATTGCTTCGATCTCTCGAAGCCATGGCTGAGAAATGTTTCCTTGGCGCCCGCCTCGCGTGTCCAGACCCGCGATACGCCGGCATATTGCGGATGAAGGGCGCGCAAATGCAGCCAGGAGCGATCGAGCGGTACGAGCGCTCCCACCTGTTCGCAGAATCTCTGGAAGAGATCCAGATTGCCGGTCGCAAGCCGCCCTTCACGGGCAAGCCACCGGCCGATGGTGGATAGCTTTTCCATGCCTACTTCACCGGCTGCGGAGCGGTCGGTTTGGCTACCGGAGCCGATTTCACGCCCGAGACACGTTCGCGCATCCACTGGAAGACGACATAGAGCATGGGGATGACGAAAATCCCGACGAGGGAGGCAGCGAGCATGCCGCCGAATACCGGCGTCCCAACAGCCCGGCGGCTGAGCTGGCCAGCGCCGACGGCAATGACTAGTGGCACGAGGCCCAGGATGAAGGCGAAGCTCGTCATCATCACCGGGCGAAACCGCAGCCGGGCACCCTCGATGGCCGAATCGAGCAGGGACAGGCCCTGCCGGCGCTGCTGGATGGCAAACTCCACGATCAAGATGCCGTTTTTGGCGGCGAGCGCGATCAGCACGACGAGGCCGATCTGGGCGTAGACATCGAAACTGAGCCCGGCAACCCAGACCGCGGCAATGGCCCCCAATCCTCCGACGCTGACCGAGAGCAGCACCGAGATCGGAATGTTCCAGCTCTCATAGAGAGCGACGAGAAAGAGATAGGCGAAGAGCAGTGCGAGGGCGAGGACGACAGGTGTCTGCCCGCTGGCGCCGTTTTCCTGAAGCGCAGTGCCCGTCCATTCATAGGCGAAGCCCGACGGAAGTGTGCTGGCGGAAATGCGTTCCATCGTGGCAAGCGCCTGGCCACTGCTGTAGCCGGTTTTGGCGGCGCCATTGATGATGGCGGCGCGAAAGCCGTTGTAGCGGGTGATCGCCTGCGGGCCTTGCACCAGTTCGGCTTCGGCGATGGCGCGGATGGGCACCATGTCGCCGTGCCGGTTGCGCACATAGATCCGGTAGATGTCGTCCACCGATTTGCGGAAGTTGGTCTCGGCCTGGATGTTCACCTGCCAGGTGCGGCCGAACAGGTTGAAGTCGTTCACGTAGAACCCGCCCAGGGTCGATTGCAGCGCGTTGAAGATGTCGCTGATCGATATGCCCAGCACCTGCGCCTTGTCGCGGTCGATGTTGAGGTAAATCTGGGGCGTGTCGGCGGCATAAGTACTGAAGACACCGCCCAACTCGGGCTGCTGGTTGGCTGCAACGAGAAGGCCACCCATGGTGGAGGCGACGTCCTGGGGCGTCTGGCCCTGCAGGGCCTCCAGCGCGTATTGGAAACCGCCCGTGCTGCCGAGGCCCAGGATCGGCGGCAGGTTGAAGGGGAAGACGATCGCCTCGGGGATGGAGGCGAGCTGGGGCCGCAGCCTGGCGATGATCGCTGCGGCACCCTCGGACGGGTCTCGCCGATCTTCATAAGGCTTCAGGCGGATGACGAAGAAGGCCTGGTTGGAGGAAGCAAGCCCATCGATAAAATCGAATCCCACGACTGACAGAACACCTTCGACACCCGGGATCGGCTTGATAATTTCCTCAACCTGCTTGACGACCTCCTCGGTGCGGTTGACCGAGGCGCCTTCCGGCAAGCGCATGGCCGCGAAAAAGGCGCCCTGATCCTCCTCCGGCAGGAAGCTTTGCGGCGTAGCGCGGAAGAGAAGGGCGGAGCCTCCGAGGATGCCGGCGACAACGACAATGCCCACGAAGGCAACGCGCACCAGGCGGCGGACGACGGCGACATAGCCGTTGCGCACCCGGTCGATCCCGCCCAGCACATAGCGCATCGGGCCGCCGCTCGATTTCCCGCGCTTGAGCAGCACGGTGCAGAGCGCCGGGCTCAAGGTCAGCGCATTGACCGCCGAGATCAACATGGAGACAGAAACTGCGACGGCAAATTGCCGGAACAGCGTGCCGCTGATGCCGGGGATGAAGGCGACCGGCACGAAAACGGATAGCAGCACTAGGGTAATGGCGATGATCGGCGCGGTGATCTCGTTCATCGCCCGCTTGACGCAGTCGGGGATGGAAAGATCGGGATTCTCCTCGATCACCCGTTCGACATTCTCGACCACCACAATGGCATCATCCACCACGATGCCGATGGCGAGCACCAGCGCGAGCAGCGAGACCGTATTCGCCGAATAACCGATGGCCAGCATGGCCGCGAAGGTGCCGATAACCGAGACCGGCACGGCGACCAGCGGAATCAGCGTGGTACGCAGCTTGCCGAGGAAGAGGAACACGACGATGCCGACCAGCACGAAGGCCTCGACCAGGGTCTGAATGACCTCGCGCACGGTGGAAACCACAAAGACGGTGGTATCGAAGAATAGGTTGTAGGAAAGGTCCGTCGGAAACCGCTTGGCGAGATCGCTCAGCACCCGGCGTACTTCATTCGTTACCTCGACGGCGTTGGCGCCGGGCGAGAGGTAGATGCCGATGGAAGCAGCGGGGGCACCGTTGAAGCGGGAGTGGCGGTCCTGCGATTTGGCGCCGGTTTCGACCCGCGCCACGTCCCTGATGCGCACGACGGAGCCGTCGGGATTGGCGCGCAGCACGATGCCGCCGAATTGCTCCGGCGTCGTCAGGCGCCCGAGCGTCTTGATGGTGAGCTGGAACTGCTGGTCGCGGGCCACTGGCGCAGCGCCGATCCGCCCCAGGGCCGCCTGCACGTTCTGCGCCTGGATCGCGCTGATTACATCCGAAGGCGTCAGGCTGTAATTGGTCAGCTTGTCGGGGTTCAGCCAGATGCGCAGCGAATAATCGAGAGGCCCGAACAGGGTCGCCTGACCCACGCCCCTGATGCGCGACAGTGGGTCCAGGATGTTGATGGTTGCGTAGTTGCTGAGGTAGACCGAATCATAGGTGTTGTGCGGCGAGTAGAGCTGGATCACCTGCAGGAGCGCGGGTGATTTCTTGCGAATGGTCAAACCCTGCCGCGTTACTTCGGGCGGCAACTGCGGCAATGCCAGCGAGGCGCGGTTCTGGACGTTGACGGTGTTGATGTCGGGATTGGTGCCCAAGGCGAAGGTGACGTTCAGAGAGTAGCTGCCATCGGCGCCGCTGGTCGACTGGTAGTAGAGCGCGTTATCGACGCCGTTGATCTGCTGCTCGATGGGCTGGGCCACGGTCGCCTCGACCACCTCGGCATCCGCGCCGGGGTATGTGCCGCTCAGCGTCACCTGGGGCGGCACAATGTCAGGAAACTGCGCCACCGGAATGCGCGTGATGGCGATGAGGCCGGCCAGCGTGATGACGATGGAGACGACAAAGGCCAGCCGTGGCCGGTCGACGAAAATGGACGAGATCACGAGGCGTTAGCTCCCGCTACCCGCATCCGTGACGCTGGTTTTGACCATCTGGCCCGGGCGAACCTTCTGAACGCCTTCGACGATGACCTTTTCGCCCTCCTTCAGCCCTGTCCGGATGACGACATCCATCCCCTGGTTCGCGCCCGTCGTGACCCGTCGCTGCTCAACCTTGCTGTCGCTGCCGACCACCAGCACGTAGTAGCCGGCCTGGTCGACCTGGAGGGCTGCCTGGGGCACAACCAGCCGGGGCAGTTCCTTGCGCTCACGGATCGTCACGGTAACGAACTCGCCATCGACCAGCACGCGGTCGGGGTTGGGCAGGGTTGCCCGCATGGTAAGGGTATCGGTCTGCTGGTCGACCTGGGGATCGGTGAAGTTCCACACGCCGGGCAGGGGGTATTCGTCGCCATTGGCGAGCGTCACCAGGATTTGGATCTTCGTCAGAGTGCCGTCCGCCTGGCGCCGGGACTTGCGGATGTCGTCGAGCTGGCGCTGGCTGACGGGGAACAGGACGTAGATCGGGTCCTGGCTGACGATTGTGGTCAGCACGCCGCTGGCGGGATTTACCAGATTGCCCAGGGTGTAGACGGTGCGGCCGATCCGGCCATCGATCGGAGAGCGGATGTCGGTATAGCCGAGATTGATCTCGGCCTGGGCCAGCGCCGCCTGATTCTGGAGGATCAGGGCCTTGGCTGTGTCCCAGGCCGCCTTGTTCTGGTCAACGGTCGCCTGTGGCGTGTACTGGTTCTTCACCAGCTGGAGCGAGCGGTTGTACTGAAGCTGGGCGTTCCATTCGGTTGCCTGGGCTGCTGCCAGGTTGGCCTTGGCCTGGTCGACCAGGGCCTGATACTGCTCCTTCTCGATCTGGTAGAGGAGGTCGCCGGTTCTGACGTCCTGGCCCTCGGTGAACAGGACCTTGTCCAGAAACCCCTCCACCCGGGCCCGCACCCCGACGATGCCGACTGCCTGAATGCGGCCGACGAACTGATCGGCGCGGCTAACGCCCTTCAGGGCAGCAACCGACACGCCCACGGCGGGCGGCGGCGGAGGAGCCGCTGCCTTTTTCTGCTCATCGCAGGCGGCAAGCGCCACGGCGAGGGCCAAAAAAAGCAGCGCAACGTGGTGGGGCGGCTGTCTCATCGGCGGTTTACCTTCCCGGTCGCTGATCGGCCGACAGCGGCCCGATCCGGCGCCGCCATTCAACGTGGAATAGCTTACCAAATCTGTTAGCTGGGCAAGTCCTCATACCGCCGCCGGAGCCGGCGCGCTCACTCGGTTACGTGGAACTCACCGGCCTGTCCCAAGCGCCGCGGCACGAGTGGTTCCCGTGACGCCGCGGCATTGCAACTTGGGCCCAGCTTTACCACTTAACCTACGAACGTGAAGGGTTATCCCCGAGACATAGTTGAGATGAGGGAGCGAAGGTTCGATGTCGCGTGACGAACTTTCTCTGTGGATGTGGTCGGAGGCCTGCCGGTTTCTGGAGCGCGCCGATACGGTTCAGCGGCAGTTTGCCGGAATCGTCGGCGAGTCCGATGCCATCGTCTGGGAGCCGCCGGCTGACGTCTATGAGACGGAAAGGGATTTGCGCATTGTTGTGGGCCTGCCTGGCGTTGGTCCCGATGCGGTCGAGGTGTCGGTGGAATCCGGCCAGCTGGTCGTGCGCGGCCAGCGCAAGCTGCCGGCCATTCCAGGCCGCGCGGTGATCCGCCGGATGGAACTGCCCCATGGCCAGTTCGAGCGGCGCATTCGCCTGCCTTCCGGCCGTTACGAATTCGCCGAGCGCGCGTTCCGCGACGGCTGCCTGCTGCTCGTGCTTAACAAGATTGCCTGACGGAGATGAGCCATGACCAATTCTCCTGTTGCTGCCGATAGCGAAGCAAGGGTGCGCGATTCATCGGCCCCGGCATCCGGTGGCCAGACCAAGCCAGAAGCCGACACAGCCGATGAGGCGATCAAGCTGCCGGAGGGCTGCATCCCTGTCCTGCCGGTGCGCTATACCGTGCTGTTTCCGGCCACCATGCTGCCGCTGGATGCAGCCGCGCCCAAGGCGGCCGCTGCCGTGCAGTTTGCGGTCAAGACCCAAGGCCCCATCGGCGTGATGCTGCAAACGGATCCGGAGGTTGAGGCACCGACGGCCGGCCAGCTGGCGCCCATCGGCACAGTCGCCCAGGTGCTGCGCTATCTCGCGGCGCCCGACGGGCGCAATCACCTGATCTGCCGGGGCGAGCAGCGTTTCCGGGTTGTCGAACTCGTCGAGGGTTATCCCTTCCTCGTGGCGCGGATCGAGCGCATTGCCGAACCGCCGGCCAAGGGTCAGGAGATCGAGGCCCGCGTCATGAAGCTGAAGGAGCGGGCGCTGGAAGCCTTGCGCCTGATTCCCGATGCGCCGGAGGGCCTGCGCGATGCCGTGGGCGGGATCAACGAGCCCGGCACGCTGGCCGACGTGCTCGCCTCCTTCATGGATATCAAGGTGGAGGAAAAGCAGCGCATCCTGGAGGCGATCGATATCGCAACCCGCCTGGACCAGGTGCTGTGGTTCGTCTCCTATCGCCTCGAGGTATTGCGGCTCTCCCGCGATATCGGTGAGCGCACCAAGCAGACCATCGAAGGCCGCCAACGCGAGCACATCCTGCGCGAGCAGCTCTCCACCATCCAGAAAGAGCTGGGCGAGGGCGAGGAGGGCGGCAATGACGTCAGCGCGCTGGCCGAGCAGATCGCCAAGGCCGGCATGCCGGAAGATGTTTTGGCCATCGCCGACAAGGAGCTGAAGCGCCCCAAGCGCATGTCGGAAAGCGCCGCCGAGTATTCGATGATCCGAACATATCCCGGATGGTTGGGACAACCT
>CAZQLF010000170.1:0-6576 GCA_964594035.1 uncultured Rhodospirillaceae bacterium
CGGGCCGAAATCGAAGTATGACGTCGTCATCGGGGGCGCCGGCGGACATGGCCTTGCCACGGCCTATTACCTCGCGGCCAACCACGGCATCACCAACGTTGCCATCATCGAGCGCAGCTATATCGGCTCCGGCAATGTCGGGCGCAATACGACGATCATCCGTTCCAACTACATGCTCGGCGGCAATACCAAGTTCTTCGAGCACTCGCTGAAGCTGTGGGAGGGCCTGTCCCACACCCTCAACTTCAACGCCATGGTTTCTCATCGCGGCCAGATCGTGTTGTGTCACAGCCCGGTCCAGCTCGACGTGCAATCGCGCAAGGGCAACATCATGCGGCTCAACGGCATCGATGCCGAGCTGCTGGATCGTGGCGAGGTGATGAAGACCCTGCCCTATCTCGACTATTCACCCGAGGCGCGCTTTCCCATCTGGGGTGGGCTGTTGCAGCGCCGCGCCGGCACCGTGCGACACGACGCCGTCGCCTGGGGTTACGCCCGCGCGGCCAGCAATCTCGGCGTCGATATCATCGAAAATTGCGAGGTCACCGGCTTCCTCATGCAGGATGGCCGCGTCAGCGGGGTAGAGACAAGCCGAGGCCGCATCCTGGCGGAGAAGACCGCAATCGCGGTTGCAGGCCACTCCTCTCATGTCGCCGCCATGGCGGGCCTGAGGCTGCCCATCGAGAGCCACATCCTGCAGGCTTTCGTCAGCGAGCCGATCAAGCCGCTGGTCCACCACGTCGTCTCCTTCGGCGCCGAGCTGTTCTACCTCTCGCAATCCGACAAGGGCGGCCTGGTCTTCGGCGGCCATATCGACGGCTTCAACACCTATACCCAGCGCGGCCAGTTCCCCAAGGCGCAGACCGTTGCCGAATGCGCCGTGTCCCTGATCCCCTGCGTCTCGCGGCTTCGCCTGCTGCGCAGTTGGGGTGGCATCATGGACATGACTCCGGACGGCAGCCCCTTTATCGGCCGCACGCATCTGCGCAATTTCTATTTCAACGGCGGCTGGTGCTATCAGGGATTCAAGGCCACGCCCGCGTCGGGCTGGTGCTTTGCCCACACCATCGCCCACGACGAAGAGCATGAATACAACAAGGACTTCCGCCTCGACCGTTTCGAGACCGGCCGCGAGCTGGACGAGCACGGCTCCGGCAACTGGAATTACAAGCAGTAGGCGCAGCCCATGCTGAAGATCACCTGCCCCTGGTGCGGCGAGCGCGACTACACCGAGTTCCGCTACGCCAGCGATGCCAGCAAGCCGCGGCC
Organism: uncultured Rhodospirillaceae bacterium; assembly: GCA_964594035.1. Lineage (GTDB taxonomy): Bacteria > Pseudomonadota > Alphaproteobacteria > Dongiales > Dongiaceae > DASXQK01. The sequence goes on from CAZQLF010000170.1 coordinate 1,270, forward strand.
ACCCTTGGCCAGCGACGACCGCAAGGTCTGGCATGATTATGTGTTCCTGTTCGACAATCCGAAGGGACCACATCGCGAGTTCTGGCAGCACGTGCTTGGTTGCCGGCAATGGCTGGTGCTGGAGCGCAACACGGCCACGAATATCGTCGGCACTTCGCGGCCGGCGCGCGACCTAGCGGGCAAATGAGCGAGGCTCCGTCACGCCTGGCGCAGGGCGGCCGCATCGATCGCGGCACCTCGCTGTCGTTCCAGCTCGATGGCCGGACGATCTCCGGTTTCCGTGGCGACACGCTTGCCTCGGCCATCTTCGCTTCCGGCCTTCGCCTGATCGGGCGAAGCTTCAAGTATCACCGGCCGCGCGGATTGCTCGGCGCCGGTGTCGAAGAGCCAAATGGACTGCTGACCCTGGGCGAGGGCGGCCGACGCGAGCCCAACATCCCGTCGACGACGACCGAACTTGTCGACGGCATCGTGGCGCGGCGCCAGAACGCATGGCCGTCGGTCGAACTCGACCTGATGGCGATGAACTCCCTGGCTTCGCCGCTGTTCTCAGCCGGCTTCTACTACAAGACTTTCATGGGGCCACGGCGTGGCTCCTGGATGTTCTACGAGCCCTTAATCCGCCGCGCGGCCGGATTGGGTGAAGCAACGTACGAGCGCGATCCCGACCGCTATGACACGCGCCGCGATTTCTGCGACGTACTGGTCATCGGCAGCGGCCCGGCGGGCCTCGCCGCAGCCATCGCCGCCGGACGCAGCGGTGCACGCACCGTCCTCGCCGAACAGGATTTCGAGCTGGGCGGCAGCTTGTTATCAGAACCGTCCGACAGCCCGGCCGAAGCCTGGCGCAAGGCGCGGCTCGGCGAACTCGAAGCCATGGCCAATGTCCGCATCATGCGCCGGACCAGCGCGCAGGGCTTGTACGACGGCAGCGCGGTGGTGCTGCTGGAGCGGCGCGAACATCTGCGACCCGATCCGGCCAAGGGCGAGGCACGCCAGATCGTCACCACGATGCAGGCGAAGGCGATCGTCTTTGCCACCGGATCTGTCGAGCGGCCGCTGGTCTTCGGCGACAATGACCGGCCCGGCATCATGCTGGCCTCGGCGGTACGCACCTATTTCAACCGCTATGCGATCGCACCGGGCAAGCGCGCGGTCATCGCAACCGACAATGACAGCGCCTACCGCACCGCCTTCGATCTGGCGCAGCAGGGCATTGGTGTCACCATCGCCGACCTGAGGAGTGCGGTTGCCGAAGAGATTCGCACGGCCTGCAGCCGCGGCGGCATCGAGATCGTGCACGGTGTGGCCGTGTCCCAGGTGATCGGCAGCCGCGGCATCAACGAGGTCGAGCTGACGCCACTCGCAGCCGGCAGCGGCCAGCGCCGGCCCTGCGATGTGCTGGGCATGTCCGGCGGCTGGTCGCCCGCTGTTCACCTGACGTCTCACACCGGGATCAAGCCGATTTACCGGGCGGATATCGCAGCTTTCGTGCCCGGCGGCTACGCGCCGAACCATATGGCGGCGGGTGCGGTGACCGGCGAGTTTTCGACTGCCAACGCAGTCCGCGATGGCGCCGCTGCCGGCGCCAAGGCCGCTGCCGCGAGCGGCCACGAGGTTGGCAACGGTGATGTTCCCGCGCTCGCCATCGAGGGTGAATCAACGGCCATCGAGCCAGTCTGGCATGCCGCGCAGAAGAGCCGCGGCAAGGCCTTCGTCGATTTCCAAAATGACGTCACGCTGCGCGACCTGACGGTCGCCCATCAGGAGGGCTATCAGTCGGTCGAGCATCTGAAGCGCTACACCACGCTTGGCATGGGGACCGACCAGGGCAAGACGAGCAACATCAACGCCCTGGCCATCATGGCGGGCCTGCGCGAGGTCGATATCACGGCGACGGGCACCACGACTTTCCGGCCGCCCTATACACCCCTGGCCCTGGGTGCCATGGCCGGGCGCAGCATCGGCCATCATTTCCGCCCCACCCGCCGTTCGCCGCTGCACGACTGGCACGTCGCCCATGGCGGCGAGATGATCGAGGCCGGCCCCTGGATGCGCGCCTGGTGGTATCGCTGGGCCGGAGATTCCGTGGCCAAGGCCTATATCGAAGAAATGCGCCTGGTGCGCCGGGGCGTGGGCATTTCTGACGTCTCCTCGCTGGGCAAGATCGATGTGCAAGGCCCGGATGCCGCCGATTTCCTGAACCGCATCTATGTCAACGGCTTCGCCAAGCTGCCGGTCGGCAAGGCGCGCTATGGCGTGATGCTGAACGATGACGGCATCGTTCTCGATGACGGCACGACAACGAGACTGTCCGAAACCCGCTACTTCATGACCACGACCACTGCGCAGTCGGGCGAGGTCATGTCATGGGTCGAGTTTCTGCTGCAGGCCGTGTGGCCCGATCTCAAGGTTCATGTCAGCTCGCTGACCGATGAATGGGCGGGCATAGTTGTCTCGGGCCCGAAGGCGCGGGAGGCATTGCAGCTCGCTTTTCCCGGAACCGATTTTTCCGATGCGAAGCTACCCTATATGGGCGCACTGGAGATCGACCCCGCCGGCGTGCCGGTGCGCTTCATTCGCCTCAGCTTCTCCGGCGAACTCGCCTACGAAATCTATACACCCGCCGATCACGGCGTGGCGCTGTGGGAGCATATCCTTGCTGCCGCGGCACCGCTCGGTATCAAGCCCTACGGTCTCGAAGCGCTCGCGGCGCTGCGCATCGAGAAGGGCCATGTCGCTGGGCTCGAACTCGACCACCGCAATTCGCTGGACGATCTCGGACTCGGCAAGATGGCGGCCAAGGAGAAACCCTATATCGGCCGCGCGCTGCGCCAGCGCCCGGAGATGCAGGCGCCGGGCCGCTGGAGCCTGGTGGGTATCGAATGCATGGAGCTGGGAAAGAGGCTGCGTGGCGGATCGATCCTGTTTGCTTCCGGCGACAAGATTGAGGGCCATGGCCGCGGCTATATCACTTCGGTCACCTGGTCCATCGAACTCGATAAATACATCGCACTGGGCCTGTTCCAGGGCGGGCTGAAGCATGTGGGGGAAGAGATCATCTGCGCCTTCCCGCTGAAGGATGAGCAGGTGCGCGCCCGGATCGTCTCGCCGCACTTCATCGACCCGAAGGGAGAGCGCCTCCATGGCTGAGGCACCCGTCCTTTCACGCCAATCGGCACTCGCCTCCGCTCTGCGCCAGCCGGGCCGCGCCGGGAGCGACGGCACGCGCGCGCTGCGCCTAGGTGAAGTCCGGGACTGGAATCTGGCCCAGGTCGCAGCTTTCGCTGCGAGCGCGGGCGAGGTGGAGCGCTCGGTCGCTGCGGCACTCGGCGTTGCCAGCCTGCCGGCAAAAATCGGGATGGCGAGTGAAGCCGACGCCAGGCGCATCTTCCGCACCGGGCCCGAACAGTTCTGGGTGACGGCCCCCAGCGCCGACAATCTCGCCGCCCTGCTTGAGAAAGTCGTTCCTGCCGCCATGGGTTCTGTCACCTCGCTCTCCCACAGCCGCACGCGCATTTTCATCGAGGGCAAGCCGGTGCGCGAGGTGCTGGCCCGCAGCATGCCGCTGGATTTCCATCCCTCGGTCTTTGCCGTCGGCCAGTTCGCCTTGACCGGCATCCACCACACACCGGTCATGGTGCATCGGGTGGGCGAGCAGCGTTTCGACATCTACGCCATGCGCAGCTTCGCGCTGTCCATCTGGGAATGGCTGAGCGATGCGGCGCTCGTCTTCGGTTACGAGATCGACGCAGGCGCATAAAAAAGCGCCCGCCGGATAACCGGCGGACGCCTGATCGAACGAGACGACTTCGGCGCACCGGTCGGAACGTAGCCGTCGACGGTTCCGGCCTGGATGTGGGTCCACTCAACGCAAGAGGAGGATGTCACCGCCATGGCGCGTCAGGCTTCGGCAGAACGCGGCGAGCTCGGCGACCGGGCTGACCACCGGCCTGTTCGCCGCTCTCAGCACTGCTGCTGGAATGAATCCGGAAAAGTGCTTCGCCGCCAGGCGAAGAAAGCGTGTCGGGCGCCCCGCATTGCGCCACAACCGGGGATCGACTTCGCGGAACAGTGGCACGCCGGCTGCCCACAGTTCCGGCGCTGTGGAAATAACGTCCTCCTCGAAACACTGCACATCGGCCCATACCAGACTGACGCGGCCAGCATCGATGCCGCGCTGAGACAGTAGAGCCGCAAGTCCGATCGCCGGCACCGTCATCCGGCGGCGAACCGGCTGCTCTTCGGCGAAAGATGGCCGGTGTCCGGCGCGGACAACCTCTGCCGCCCCGCTGTTCCATCCGGGTAGAACCATCCGCACGCGCCGGTGTCTGCCAGCGACGATCGCTGCAGGTATGGGTTCGATGCGCGCATTCAGTTTGTTTTCAGCGATGTTCCGGCAAAGGAATGCGTGGATCTCCGGCACCGGTTCGATGGCCAGCACCATGCAGCTGGTTTTCCTGGCGAGTGGGATCGCCGTCGTGCCGATATGCGCGCCGGCATTGATGAACACGTCACGATGCGGCGCAACGCGCTTGTGCCGTCTCATCCAGCCGACGACGGCCTCGATGTCCCTGCCCTGGAAAGAACCGTGGGCGAAGAGGTTGAGTGTAATGACCCGGTCCCAGACCGGGGCAATCCAGGTCAATCCGCTTCGGCGAAATACGATCTCCTCGGCATCGGTCTCGATCAGCCGGAGAGCAAGCTTGCGCCGTTCAGCAGGCGGCAAGGTTTCCGCAAGGCGCCAGGCAAGACCCGGCGGGTTGATGCCGGCCGAAGCCGGTTCCCTCGCAACGTGTCCCTTCGGCTTGCGCTTCACATGCGCATGCGCGCGCCCTCGGGATCGAACAAGGGCTCGCTGATGATTGTGGCATGGCGGCGCTCACCTAGGATTTCGACCTCGAAGGAACCGTTGCCGGTCGCCGTTGCCAGCTCCTTGGGCACATAGCCCTGGGCCAGCGACTTGTCGACGTAATGGGCATAGCCGCCGGAGGTCACCCAGCCGATGACCTTGCCGTCATGCCAGATCGGTTCGTCGCCAAGCACATCGGCGTCGGTGGCATCGACGATCATGCTGACGCGGCGCAACTTGCCCCCGCTCTGCTTTTCCTTCGTCGCCGCATCGCGGCCGATGAAATCGTTCTTTGTCAGGTCGATGAAGCGGTCGAGCCCCGCCTCGAACCCGCCATAGATCGGCCGCAGCTCGCGGAACCAGGTGGGGAAGTTCTTTTCCAGGCGCATGCTGAGCAGTGCGCGCATGCCGAAATTGACGATCCCGAGGTCGCGTCCAGCCTCCATGATCGCCAG
>CAZQLF010000171.1:0-6563 GCA_964594035.1 uncultured Rhodospirillaceae bacterium
CTCTTGCCGGCCTTCTTCTCGTTGATCGCCTTCAGCACGCGCGGCGGCGACATCGGCAGTTCCAGCAGCCGGACGTTCGCTGCGGCCGAGACCGAGTTGGCGATTGCCGCCAGCGGCGGCACGATCGAGGTCTCGCCCACGCCGCGCACGCCGTAGGGATGGCCTGGATTGGGCACCTCGACGATCACCGTATCGATCATCGGCAGGTCGGAAGCGACCGGAATGCGGTAATCAAGGAAGCCCGCATTCTGCAGCCGGCCATCCTTGCCATAGATGTATTCCTCGTTGATCGCCCAGCCGATGCCCTGGGCGGCACCGCCCTGGTACTGGCCTTCGACATAGCTCGGATGGATCGCCTTGCCGGCGTCCTGCACCACGGTATAGCGCGTCACCATGGTGCGGCCCGTCTCCGGATCCACCTCGGAATCCACGATGTGGGTGGCGAAGCTGACACCTGCACCCTCCGCGTTGATCTCGTGATGGCCAGCGATGGGGCCGCCGGTGCTGCCCGCGTTCTTGGCGATCTCGGCCAGCGACAGCGGTTCGAAATTGCCGGCATTGGCGCCGGCCGGCTTGGCGTGGCCGTTTTCCCACACCACTGCCTCCACCGGGATGTCCCACATCTTCGCAGCGCGCGCGCAGAGCACGCCGATGCAATCGCGGGCCGCGGCGATGGTGGCAAGGCCGCTGGAGAAGGTCACGCGGCTGCCCTCGGAGATGTCGTTATAGCCGAGCGAGCTCGTATCGGTGACGACCGCACGGACCTTGTCATAGGCAACGCCCAGTTCCTCCGCCGCCATCATGCACATGGAAGCGCGCGAGCCGCCGATATCCGGCGTGCCGAGCACGAGCGCCACGGTGCCGTCGATATTGACGTTCAGCGAGGTGCAGGTGAGGCCACCGAAATTGAACCAGAAGCCGCAGGCAACGCCGCGGCCCTGATGCTTCTTCATGCCCGCCTTGTAGTGCGGATGCTTCTTCGCTGCTTCCAGCGTCTCGATCAGCCCGATCGGACCGAAGGTCGGGCCGTAGGACGACTTGGTCCCCTCCTTCGCCGCATTCTTGATGCGGAAGTCGAGCGGATCCATGCCGATCTTCTCGGCCAGCTCCTGGATCACGCTTTCCGCCGCGAACGCCGCCATCGGTGCGCCGGGTGCACGATAGGCTGCCTGCTTCGGCCGATTGCAGACCACGTCGTAGCCGATGGCCTTCACGTTCTCGAGGTCGTAGCAGGCGAAGGTGCACATGGCGCCCATATCCACCGGCGAGCCGGCGAAGGCACCGCCCTGGAAACGGAGCGTGGCGAGGGCCGCGGTGATCTTGCCGTCGCGCTTGGCACCGATCTTGACGTCGATCGAGCTGCTCGAGGTCGGGCCTGAGGCGCGGAACACTTCCTCGCGGCTCATCACCATCTTCACCGGCCGGTTTGCCTTGCGCGACAGCGCAACCGCCACCGGCTCCAGGAACACGGTCGTCTTGCCGCCGAAGCCGCCGCCGATTTCCGAGGCGGTGAAGCGCAGCTTGGAGACGTCCATGCCGGTTAGCGCCGCGGTGATGTTGCGCATGGCGAAGTGGCCCTGGGTGCAGCCCCAGATCTCGCCCTGGCCGTCCGTGCCAACATTGGCGAGGCAGGCATGGGGTTCGATATAGCCTTGATGCGTCGCCTCGGTGCGGAAGCTGCGCTCGACGATCACATCGGCTTCCTTGAACCCCTTCTCCACATCGCCATGGCCGAACTCGGAGCGGTTGACGACGTTGGAGGCCTTCTTCGGCTTCGGCTCGACGCCGTTGGTGAAGATATCGTCATGCAGCACCGGTGCGCTCGGCTTCATCGCCGCATCGACATCCGTCACATGCGGCAGGATCTCGTAATCGACCTTGATGAGGCTGAGGGCCTTGCGGGCAATCGAGGTGGTCGTCGCCGCCACCGCCGCCACCGCATGGCCGTCATAGAGCGCCTTTTCCCGCGCCATGACGTTGCGCCAGACATCGCGCAGATCCGGCGTTGGTTCCGGGAAATCGTCCTTGGTGACGATTGCCTTCACGCCGGGCAGCTTGAGTGCTGCGCGGACATCGATGGAGCGGATGCGGGCATGGGCGTGGGGGCTGCGCAGGATCTTGCCCACCAGCATGCCGGGCATGGTGGCGTCGGCGCCGAAGCGGGCGCGCCCCGTCACCTTGTCCACGCCGTCCGGCCGCACCGTGCGCGTGCCGATGACTTTGAATTTGCGGACGTCTGTCGTGCTGTTGTCGAGCGGCATATCAGGCTCCTCTCATTTCCGCGGCGGCGGCCATGACCGCGCGCACGATCTTGTCGTAACCGGTGCAGCGGCAAAGATTGCCGGCAAGCCAGAAGCGGACTTCGTGTTCGGTCGGCTTCTTGTTCTTCTTCAGCAGCTCGCGCGCGGCCACCAGCACGCCGGGCGTGCAGATGCCGCATTGGAGTGCTGCATGATCGATGAATTTCTGCTGCAGTGGATGCAGCTTTTCGCCCTTGGCCATGCCCTCAATGGTCTCGACCTTGCGGCCCTCGGCCTCCGCTCCCAGCACGAGGCAGGAGCAGACGAGCCGGCCATCGAGGACAACGCTGCAGGCCCCGCAATCGCCGGAGCCGCAGCCTTCCTTGCTGCCGGTGAGCCCGAGACGGTCGCGCAGCACGTCGAGAAGGGTTTCATCCCCTTCGCAGACATACTCGACATGATCGCCGTTGATCGTCGTGGAAACGTGTATCTGGTCCATCACTTGCCCCTTGCGCGCTTGAGCGCCATTTCTGCGGCGCGGCGCGCCAGCACCCCCGCCACCTGGATACGGAATTCGACAGTGCCGCGTTTGTCGTCGATGGGACGACAGGCGGCCGAACAGGCAGCGGCGAGATTGGCGAGCGCCTTATCATCCACCTTGGTGCCGATGAGGGCCTTGGCCCCATCCTCGACCAGCAGCACCGTGGGTGCCACCGCACCCAGACCGACACGGGCCGCCGTGCAGATGCCCTTGGTATCGAGCGTGAGGCTCACACCGACGCCGACAACGGCGATGTCCATTTCGCTGCGCGGAATGAAGCGCAGATAGGCATCGCCCGAGCGCGGCGCGCGCTTCGGCAGCAGGACCGATTCGATCAGCTCGCCCTTGCCCAGAGAGGTCTTGCCCGGGGCAATGCAGATCTTTTCCACCGGCACGTCGCGCTTGCCCTTGGGGCCGACGACCCGTGCCTTGGCACCGGCGGCTATCAGCGCCGGCACGCTGTCCGCGGCGGGCGAGGCATTGCAAAGATTGCCCACCATGGTCGCGCGACCCTGTACCTGGGTCGAGCCGATCAGGCGCGCGGCCTCGACCACGCCCGGCCAGGCCTTCACCAGCGCCTTATCTTCGGCGAGTGCCACGCCCGGCACCGCAGCGCCGATGCGAAAGCCCGCGGCTTCCTTCTTGATTGCCTGCATGGCGGCGATGCGCTTCACATCGACCACGAGGTCCGGCGATACCCGGCCGGAGCGGAGTTGGACCAGCAGATCGGTGCCGCCTGCGAGTACGCGGGCCTTGGCACCGCCACTTGCCAGAAGCTTCACCGCCGCCTGAACGGTGGTCGGCGATTCATATCGCATAGTAATATTCCCACTTTGGTGTAGCTCGAATGAGCGCGCCGCAGTCTAGGTCGAGCCGTTGTAGCCGGGCAACGATAACGCGTCCATCCAGGACCGCACAGTATAGAGACTTGCCCGCAAAATTTGGCTAATGCGGCCCATTTAACCTAGAGAGACTGCCCGCCGTCTGTGACAATCGTCTGACCCGTGATCCAGCTGGCCAGCGGTGAAGCCAGGAACAGCACCGCCCGTGCCACCTCCTCCGGCCGGCCGTGCCGGCCGAAGGGAATGCGGGCCATCGTCTTGTCATACTTCGCCCGGTCACTCTTTTTGATCATGTCCCAGTAACCATCGGGAAACTCAATGGAACCCGGCGCCACGCAATTCACCCGGATGTTTTTCGCCGCCAGGGCAGCAGCCTGAGTCGTGGTGTACTGGAAAAGCGCAGCCTTTACCGCGCCATAGGGCGGATCGGAGACGTAAGCGTGTGCCCCGGAAATGGATGAAATGTTGATGATCGAGCCGTCGCCGGATTTCTCGATGAAGGGCTGGGCGGCGCGTGAAGTCCTGACGGTCGCCATCAGATCGACGGCGATGCAGGCCGCCCAATTGCCCTCGTCCTCCTCGCTCATGCCATATCCCGAGGCGTTGTTGACCAGAATGTCGATGCCGCCCAGCGCCTTGGCCGCCTCGGCGATGTAGCGGGTGATTGCCTCGCCATCGGCAAGATCGCAACGACCGGCATGGGTTCGTCTGCCAAGGACTTCGATCTCCTTCTTTGCCGCCGCCAGGCCCTTCTCGCCCCGGGCGCAGATCGAGACGTCAGCACCCGCTTTGGCAAACTCGAGTGCGATGGAGCGGCCGATGCCGCGGCTGCCGCCGGTGACGACGGCACGCCTGCCCTTGAAATCGAAGGTCATGTCAGGCCTTTCGCTCTTTGGCATCGGCAGCAAAGAAGCCGTTGATCTCGCCATGGGGAACGGCGCCCGCAAAACCCGCGAAGGAACCCTTCTCGGCAAGTTCCTTCGCAGTGTTGATGAATCCGCCCCACGCCGCGCGGGCGAGCGCGCCGCCGTTGCTGATACGCCGCACGCCAAGCCCGGCGATCTCGCTGACAGTCAAACCAGCCGATCCCACCAGCAGGTTGACCGGCTTCGAGCCAGCCGCCTTGACGATGGCCGCGATCTGGTCGCGGCTGCGCGGACCCGGCGCGTAAAGGCAATCCGCGCCTGCGGCTGCATAGGCCTGAAGCCGCTTGATCGATTCGTTCAGCGGGTCGGGATGGCCGACCAGGAAGCATTCCGCCCGCGCAGTGAGCAACACGCCACTGCCGGAACGGTCGATTGCCTGGCGCGCCGCCTTGATCCGCTCGATCGCCAGCGGCAGATCGTAAAGCGGCTTGTCGGCACGCCCCGTCGAATCCTCGATGGAAAGGCCGGCGACACCGGTCTCTACCGCCTTCGCCACATTGGCCGCGACCTTCGCCGCATCGTCGGCAAAGCCGTTTTCGAAATCGGCGTTGAGGGGAATGTTCGCGGCAGCGGCGAGATCGCGCAGATGTGCCAGCATGCCTTCCAGCCCCACGGCGTTATCCGGCAGGCCGAGAGTCCAGGCGACGCCCGAACTGGTGGTCGCCAAGGCCTTGAAACCCAGATGCTGCAGATAGCGGGCCGATCCAACATCCCAGGGGTTGGGAATGACAAAGCAGCCGGAGTCATGCAGGCGGCGGAATTCGGCGCGCTTGGCCCTAGGGGACGTATGAGTGGGTGACGTGCTCACGGGGCAATTCCTTCGCTGGAGGGTGGGAAGCAGTGATCTTCGCATCGCCGCCATGCACGAGCCAGACCGGGCGGTGCTGGGCTGGGTTGCGCTTCGTGCGGGCAAGTTTTGGCAAGCCTTTCGCTTTTGGTTTTTGCCAACGAATTGGGCCGCATAATCCGGCCAAAGGCTCAACGCAAATCGGGGAAGCGCCATAACCCGACAGCAAGCCCGCAAGACTTGCCGGCACGACCCGGCCTATGATCTCGTTCGATGATCGCCCTCTCGCGTTTGGCCCACCGGCCGGAAATGGGGCGGTTGTCATTGAGGGGAATACAACAATGACCACCGCTACCGAAGACAAAGCCAGCGGCCATGGCTGGCTGCTGGCCGCCCTTGTTGTCATCCTGCTGGGGGGCCTGCCGATCGCGGTCTGGCTCGACCTGCGCAACCTGTCGGAAGAACTGTTGCACCGGCAGGCAAGCGACATGAATTCGCTGATCACCAGTGTGCGCGCCTTTTATGCCAAGGACGTGGTGGGCCGCGTCCTGGCCTCGCCCGGCGTCGCCACCCAGGTGATCCACAATTACCAGGACGTTCCCGGCGCCATTCCCATTCCGGCGACTCTTTCGCTGCAGCTCGGCAAGGTGATCAGCCAGGAGCAGTCGAACATCGCTTACCGATTCATCTCCGATTATCCCTTCAAGGGCCGCGCACCCCACGAGATGGATGATTTCGAGAAGCAGGCGTTGGCGTTGCTGCGCGCCGATCCCAAAATGCGGCCGACCCAGGTCGCCTGGTCCCTGTTCACCGACAAGGTGCGGCTGGTGACGCCGATCATCATGGCCCAGGCCTGCGTCAACTGTCACAACGCCAATCCCGACAGCCCCAAGCATGACTGGAAAGTCGGCGATGTGCGCGGCATCCAGGAAGTCACCATCGCCCAGCCGATCGCCACCAACATCGGCTCGTTCAAGTTCCTGATCCTTTATTTCCTGCTGGCGACGGCGGCCTGCGTCACCTTCATCATCCTGCAGCGCCGCCAGGCGGCCTTCATCGCCGCCATCAACCGCAAGCTTGCCAGCGCCAATGAGTTCCTGGCCGCGATCTCGGCCAAGATCTCGCACTACCTGTCGCCGCAGATCTACAAGAGCATCTTCAGCGGCCAACGCGACGTGGCGATCCATACCGAGCGCAAGAAGCTCACAATCTTCTTCTCCGACATCA
>CAZQLF010000172.1:0-6538 GCA_964594035.1 uncultured Rhodospirillaceae bacterium
CCACCCCAGGCGTAGTCGATGCGCTTGCCCGCGAGTTGGGGAAACACGCGCAGCATGTAAGGTCTGACAAAGGCCGCGATATCGGCGGGCTCGCGGGCCGAATAGGTTTCGCCGCCCCCGAACAGCAGCCTCCGATCGGCGGACAGGCGAAAATAATCGACAACGAATTTCGTATCGCAGACGGCGACGTCATCGCGGATCAGCGCCCGGGCTTCGTCTTCGCTCAAGGGTTCGGTCGCCAGGATGTAATTCGAGATCGGCATGATGCGCCCGGCAATGCGGGGTTCGAGCCCGCCGAGATAGGCGTTGCAACCCAGCAGGATATGGCGCGCCTTGATGCGCGCTGCGGCGGTGCGCACTTCGCCGGGCGCGACCTGGGTGGCAGCACTCTGTTCGCAGATTCGTGCGCCCGCCGCTTCGGCCGCCGCAGCCAGGCCGAGTGCGTAGTTCAGCGGATGGAGATGGCCGGCCCCATCATCGGCGATGGCGCCGAAATAGCGCCGGCTGCCCAGTCTCTCCTCAAGTTCGGCCTTGGATAACAGGCGTAGCGCGCTATAGCCGAACACGTCGCGAAACGTGTCGACTTCCTCTGCCATCCATTCGGGATCGCGCTGCTTGTAAGCGACGTAAAGCGATCCCGGTTTCAGATCGCAGGCGATGGCGTGGCGGGCCACGCGCTCGCGCACCATGGCTCGTGCTTCCTCGGCAAGCGCAAACATGCGCTTTGCCAGGTCGCCGCCGAAGAGCGCGACAAGGTCCATGGGATTCTTGCGCAGGCCGGTATTGATCTGGCCGCCATTGCGCCCGGAAGCGCCGAAGCCGACCCGTTCTGCCTCCAGCAATACGGTCTTGTAGCCGCGCTCGGCGAGATGGAGGGCAGCGCAAAGCCCTGTATAGCCCCCGCCGATAATGCAGGCATCGGCGCTGATCTCGCCCACCGCGGGCAGCCGCGACGGGGCGGGGTTGGCGGTGGCTGAATAGTAGGACAAGGAGTCGCTCGACACGGCGGCAAGCTAGCAATCGCGCGGAACCCGCGCCAGCACATGCCGGCGCGGGGGCCCTCCTAGCGTCTGATCGCCTCACGTTGATACGACGTGAGGCGTGAATCAGCCGCTGATTCAAATAGGTAGAGCAAGATCCACGGATCGGGTTGTTCAACCTGATACGATCTTGCATTGCGTCTGATCGCCTCACGTCGAAGCAACGTGAGGCGTGAATCAGCCGCTCCTTGAAATAACTAGAGCGAGATTCACGGATCAGGTTGCTTCAACCTGATCCGATCTCGCTCTAGGATCGAGGGTGCGACGGCCGGCTGACATCCGACACCCAAACACCAGCACAGGGGGCAAAGCCATGCTGAAGGAGTTCAAGGAATTCATCTCCCGCGGCAGCGTCGTCGACCTTGCCGTCGGCGTGATCATCGGTGCTGCCTTCACTGCCATCGTCAATTCCCTGGTCAACGACATCATCATGCCGCCAATCGGGATGTTGCTGGGCGGGATCGACTTTTCCAACTTTTTCCTCGTGCTCAAGGGCGAGCATCTGCCGACCTTGAAGGCAACACTCGACAGCGGGGCGGTGGCCATCGCCTATGGCCAGTTCCTCAACGCCGTCATCAAGTTCCTGATCGTCGCGTTTGCCATCTTCATCATGGTCAAGCAGGTTAATCGCTTCAATCGCAAGAAGGAGGAAGCGCCTGCAGCGCCCCCGCCGCCGAGTGCGGAAGTGCAGCTGCTGACCCAGATCCGCGACCTTTTGAAGAAGTAATCGCCAACGCATCGAACCGCCCGCGCCGAACCAGATCGGCCGCGGGCGGTTTTCTGTTTGGCACAAACCCCTGAAAGACAATTTCCATGTGGACTGTCCTGCTTCTCATCGGCTCCAACGTTTTCATGACCACGGCCTGGTACGGGCATCTCAAATATCCCAATAGCCCGCTCTGGCTTGCCATCCTCGTCAGCTGGGGCATTGCCTTCTTCGAATACTGCCTGCAGGTGCCGGCGAACCGACTGGGCTATGGCGTGTTCAACGGGGCGCAGCTCAAGACGATCCAGGAAATCATCACCCTGCTGGTCTTCGCCGACTTCTCCACGCTCTATCTCGGCGAGACGCTGCGCTGGAATCACGCGGTGGGATTCTGCTGCCTCGTAGCCGCCGCCTTCTTCATGTTCAAGGCGTAGGAGCGGCAGTCCGTGGATGCGCTGCTGCGCTTCGGCCGTATCGCCGTTGTCGTTGCGGCGACAGGCTGGCTTTGCTTTGTCGCGGCCCTCTGGCTGTTCCAGCGCAACCTGCTTTATATGGCGCCACGCACCCAACCCGGCCTCCCGCCGCCGGGCTACACAGCGGTGATCCTTTCAACCGAAGATGGCCTCAAGCTCACAGCCTGGTATCGCGCAGCGGCAGCCGGTCAGCCGATAATCGTCTTTTATCCAGCACAGGGGGCGAGCCTGCCCGCCTCGGCCGATTGGACTTACGGTTTCGGCCAGGCGGGCATGGGGCTGCTGCTGGTCTCATTTCGTGGCTTCGACGGCAATCCCGGCTCGCCAACCGAACAGGGCCTCTACCGGGACGGGCGGGCGGCGCTGGCCTGGCTCGCCGATCACGGGGTCCAGACGCCCATCCTGATGGGGCTCTCGCTCGGCACAGGAACGGCAGCACAGATGGCGTTCGAAGCGGCGACACGGCCGGCGGAATTTCCGGCGGGTTCTCGCCCCAGGGCCCTCGTCCTGCTCGCCCCGTATCGCTCCATCACGGAGATCGCCGCGGCCCGCTATCCCTTCGCGCCCGTGCGTCTTCTGATCAAAGACCGCTTCGATACCGAGAGCATCATCGCCGGGATTCGCATCCCGTTGCTCGTCGCTCATGGCGATTCCGACGAGATGATCCCCATGAGCGAAGCCCGGGCGGTGTTCGATCGCGCGCCCGAACCCAAACAGTTCTTCGTGCTACACGGCGAAGGCCACAATTTCCCGAGCGATCTCATCCTGCCCGAGCTAGTACGGTTTCTGGCCTCGATTGACGCCGGAGCAACCCCGCCCTAGAACTGCCCGCCTTTCCGGCGGGAGATACTTCCATGGATTTCAGCCTGAGCGACGAGCAGCGCCTGCTGGTTGAGACCGTGCGCGCCTTCGTTGAACGCGAACTGGCGCCGCACGAGGCCGAGGTCGAAAAGACCAATCAGGTCACGCCGGCCCTGATCGCCGAGATTCATGCCAAAGCCAAAGCCGCTGGCCTTTACGCCGCCAACATGCCGGAAGACCTTGGCGGCGGCGGGCTCGACGCGGTGAGCCTGGCGCTGATGGAACGCGAACTCGGCCGCACTTCCTTCGCCCTGCAATACGCCGTGGCACGGCCCTCCAACATCCTGCGCGCCTGCAAGGGCGAGCAGATCGAGCGCTATCTGTTGCCGGCGATCCGCGGTGAGCGGGTGGAATGCCTGGCGCTGACGGAGCCGGGTGCCGGCTCCGACCTGCGCTCGATGAAGACGCGGGCGGTGCGCGACGGCGATCATTTCATCGTCAACGGCACCAAGCATTTCATCAGCTATGCCGATGTCGCCGATTTCGCGATCCTGTTTGCCGCATCCGGCGAGGAAAAAACGAAACACGGCGCCAAGAAGAAGATCACTTCGTTCCTGTTAGACAAGGGCATACCGGGGTTCGAGGTACGGCTTGGGCCGCACAGCGTCTCGCATCGCGGCTACCATCACTGCGAGCTGATCTTTACCGATTGCCGCATCCATGAGCGCCAGATCCTCGGCGAGGAGCATCGCGGCTTCGACGTGGCCAATGAGTGGCTTGGCGCCACGCGGCTGACCGTGGCGGCGCAATGCATCGGCCGGGCCCAGCGGGCGCTCGAACTCGCCACCGAATGGGCGGCCACGCGCAAGCAGTTCGGCCAGACCATCGGCCGCTTCCAGGGCACCGGCTTCAAGCTCGCCGATATGGCGACCGAGATCGCCGCGGCCGAGCTGCTGGTATTGCAGGCTGCCTGGAAACTGGATCAGGGGAGTGCCCAGGATCAGGACTTCGCCATGGCCAAACTCTATGCCACGGAGACACTGGCACGCGTCACCGATCACGCCGTGCAGATCTTCGGCGGCATGGGGCTGATGGAGGAGATGCCGCTGGAGCGCCTGTGGCGCGATGCGCGGGTGGAGCGCATCTGGGACGGCACGTCCGAGATCCAGCGCCACATTATCTCGCGCAGCCTTCTGCGGCCGCATGAAGGCTGACGGCGTGTTCACTCTTGCCGACAGCGCCGGCCAGGCCGCGGTGATCGAGACCGAGCGCCTGCGACTGCGCGGCCACGGGATTGCGGATTTCGCCGGCAGCATGGCGCTGTGGAGCGATCCCCTCGTCTATCGCTACATCACCGGAAAACCGGGCAAGGAGGGCGAGGTCTGGGGCCGCATCCTGCGCTATATCGGCCACTGGGCGGCGCTGGGCTGGGGCTATTGGGCGGTCGAGGAGAAGGCGAGTGGCCAACTCGTCGGGGAAGTCGGATTTGCCCTTCACAAGCGCGAAATCGAGCCGCCACTGATCATGCCGGAGCTGGGCTGGGTGATCGCCTCGGCCCATCACGGCAAGGGCTATGGGACGGAAGCCGTCGGTGCTGCGCTTCGCTGGAGCGATCCACGCTTCGGCGGCCGCCAGATATGTTGTATCGCAGCGCCCGAGAACACGCCCTCGCTGCGCCTTGCGGCCAAATTCGGCTTCCGCGAGGTGCTGCACACGACGTATCTCGGCGACCCGACGGTCCTGTTCATCCGCGAGCCGCGATAGCCACAATCTGGGGAACGCCTTACCGGGCTGGTAGTTCGTAGTCGGGCTGGGCTTCCGGTGCGGCGGCGCGAAATTCGGGCCGCTGGCGCAGCGCCTCATCGATGGTGCGCAGTTTCGGCATCGCCGAGAGATCGCAGTCATAGCGCCGGGCATTGGCCATCTGCGGCACCAGGCAGATATCGGCGAGCCCCGGCCGCTCGCCGAAGCACACACCCTTAGCTTTGGCCTTCTCATCGACCAACATCTCCAGCGCGCCGAGGCCGAGCTGAATCCAGTGGCAGTACCAGGTCTCGATAGCCTTCTGGTCGGCGTTGAGGTCGGTGCGCAGCTTGTTTAGCACCCTGAGATTGTTCAGCGGATGGATATCGCAGGCAATCGCCAGCGCAAAGGCGCGCACCCGCGCCCGCTCGAACGCATCGCGCGGCAGCAGTGGCGGCTCGGGATGTGTTTCTTCCAAATACTCGATGATGGCAAGCGACTGGGTCAACGCCCCGAACTCCGTCTCCAGCGTGGGCACCAGCGACTGGGGATTGAGCCTGTGATAGACGGGTCCCAGCTGTTCGCCGCCGCCCTTTAGCAGATGCACCGGCAGGATTTCGGCATCGAGCTTCTTCAGCGCCAGCGCAATGCGCACCCGATAGGCAGCGGAGCTGCGGAAATAACTGTAGAGCCGCATTAGGCGGCGGTGTCCTTCGCGTCCTTGCCCATCCTGCCAGCGCGCACGATGCGCTGATTGATGGCGCCAAAGATGCTCGCACCCTTGTCATCGCGCATCTCGATGCGAACGCGATCGCCGAAAGCAAGGAACGGCGTCGAGGGTTTGCCGGTGTTGATCGTCTCCACCGAACGCTGCTCGGCGATGCAGGCGTAGCCTGTGCCGCCATCGGCAGCCGGACGGCCCGGCCCACCGTTCTCGCGGTTGGAGATCGTGCCGGAGCCGACGATGCTGCCGGCCGCAAGATTGCGGGTGCGCGCCGCATGAGCGATGAGGCGGGCGAAATCGAAGGTCATGTCGATCCCGGCATCGGGCCGTCCGAACAAGCGGCCATTGAGATGAACCTCCACCGGGCGATGCAGCTTGTTGTCCCGCCAGGCTGAACCAAGCTCATCCGGCGTGACGGCGACGGGCGAGAAGGCGGATGACGGTTTGCTTTGGAAAAAGCCGAAACCCTTGGCGAGTTCTCCCGGGATCAGATTGCGCAGCGATACATCGTTCACCAGCATCAGGAGCCGGATCTGCTTTGCTGCCTCAACAGGTGTTGCCGCAAGCGGCACATCGCCCGTGATGACCGCGACCTCCGCCTCGAAATCGATGCCATGGGCCTCATCCAGGGCTGGAATATCGTCGCACGGGCCAAGCAGCGTGTCGGAGCCGCCCTGATACATCAGCGGATCCGTCCAGAAGCTTTCCGGCAATGTCGCGCCACGGGCTTTGCGCACCAGATCGACATGATTCACATAAGCCGAACCGTCGGCCCACTGATAGGCGCGCGGAAGCGGCGCAGCACAGGCTGCGGGGTCGAAGACGAAACTTCCCGCGGCGGGACCGCGGTCGAGACTCTCCGATGCGGCAAGCAGGCGCGGCGCGGCAGAACTCCAGTTATCGAGCGCCGCTTGCAATGTCGGCGCAATCCCCGGGACCCTCGCCGCGCGCGACAGATCGCGGCTGACGATCACAAGTGTGCCGTCGCGCCTGCCCTCCTTCAGGCTTGCAAGTTTCATGGCTTGGCCGCCCAGCTATCGACATAGCCGGT
>CAZQLF010000173.1:0-6515 GCA_964594035.1 uncultured Rhodospirillaceae bacterium
CGGCCAGCGTCGAGATATCGCCCAGATTGCCGTACTCGTTCTCGGCGATCTTGCGAAGGATGCGGCGCATGATCTTGCCGGAGCGGGTCTTGGGCAGGCCCGGCGCCCATTGGATGAGATCGGGCTGCGCGATCGGGCCGATCTCCTTGCGCACCCAGCTGCCCAACTCCTTGCGCAGTTCCTCGCTCGGCTGCACGCCGGTCTTCAGCGTTACATAGGCATAGATGCCCTGGCCCTTGATGTCGTGGGGATAGCCCACGACGGCGGCCTCGGCGACCTTCTGGTTGGCGACCAGCGCGCTTTCCACCTCCGCCGTACCCATGCGATGACCGGAGACGTTGATCACGTCGTCGACGCGGCCGGTGATCCAGTAATAGCCGTCGGCATCGCGCCGGCAGCCGTCGCCGGTGAAATACTTGCCGGGATATGCTGCGAAATACGTTTCCACGAAGCGCTTGTGGTCGCCGAACACGGTGCGCATCTGGCCCGGCCAGGAATCGGCGATGCAGAGATTGCCCTCGGTCGCACCCTCCAGCACCTTGCCGTTGGCATCGACGATCACCGGCTTGATGCCCGGCAACGGCCGCGTGGCCGATCCCGGTTTCAAGTCGGTGGCGCCGGGCAGGGGCGAAATCAAAATCCCGCCGGTCTCCGTCTGCCACCAGGTATCGACGATGGGGCAGCGCCCATCGCCCACCACATTGTGATACCAGAGCCAGGCTTCCGGATTGATCGGCTCGCCCACCGAGCCCAACAGGCGCAGCGATTTTCGGCTGGTGCGCTTGACCGGATCCTCGCCTTCGCGCATCAGGGCGCGGATGGCGGTGGGTGCGGTATAGAAGATGTTGACCTTGTGCTTGTCGATCACCTGCCAGAAGCGCGAAGAGTCCGGATAGTTCGGCACGCCCTCGAACATCAGCGTGGTGGCGCCATTGGCCAGCGGCCCATAGACGATATAGCTGTGGCCCGTCACCCAGCCGACATCGGCGGTGCACCAGTAGACATCGCCGTCGTGGTAATCGAAGACGTTCTGATGCGTCCATGACGCATAGACGAGATAGCCGCCCGTCGTGTGTAGCACGCCCTTGGGTTTGCCGGTCGAGCCCGAGGTATAGAGGATGAACAGCGGATCCTCGGCATTCATCGGTTCAGGCGGACAATTGTCCGAAACCTTCGTCATTGCCTCGTGGTACCAAACGTCGCGGCCCGCAACCCAGGGGATTTCACCATTGGTGCGGCGTACGACCAGGCAGGTCTTGACTGATGGGCAGCGCAGCAGCGCTTCGTCGACATTGCGCTTGAGCGGAATGTGCTTGCCGCCGCGCAGGCCCTCATCCGCCGTGATGACACAGTTGGAATCGCAATCCTGGATGCGCCCCACCAGGCTTTCGGCGGAGAAGCCGCCGAAGACGACACTGTGGATCGCCCCGATGCGCGCGCAGGCCAGCATGGCGTAGGCCGCCTCGGGGATCATCGGCATGTAGATGGTGACGCGGTCACCCTTCTTGATGCCGCGCGATTTCAGCACATTGGCCATACGGCAGACACACTCATAGGCTTCGCCATAGCTGATGTGCTTCTGCTCGCTGGGACTGTCACCTTCCCAGATGATCGCCGTATCGTCGGCGGATGTGGCGAGATGCCGGTCGAGGCAATTGGCCGAGACGTTCAGCGTGCCGTCGTAATACCAGCGGATATGGACATTGCCGGTATAGCTCGTGTCCTTGACCCGGCTATAGGCCTTGATCCAGTGCAGGCGCTTGCCCTGTTCGCCCCAGAACTTTTCCGGATCGGCGACAGAGGCGGCATAGAGCGCCTCGTACTTCGCCTCGTCGATCCAGGCATCGCGGGCGAGTACCGCAGGAACCGGAAACAGCGTGTTGTCAGGCATGGCGCGGCCTCCCAGCCGGGATTTTTCTGCGGGGGATTACGGCAGAAAGACCCAGGCGAATCAAGGGAAGGGGCGGGGGACAGATCGCGCCTTAGTTCATTCTGACGTAGCCCTGCGATTCATACCAGGCGATGCAGGCGTTCATCGTGTCGAGTTCGGCCTGACTGGCTCCTCCCGGTCCGACATGTCCGACACACAACACGGCCTTCTCGGTTTTTGGATTACGCATTTCATGCTCGATAAAAATTTCCCCAAAGATGAGGTCGCATCCAGTCAGAAGTAACGGAAGGAACAAGGCGGGAAAAAGTTTCACGCTGATCGTCCTGTCTACTGAGCTGCGCCGGATTGTCTCACACTCGGTCGTCATGCCCGCGAATGCCAGGCTCGAGGAACTCATGGATGCCCGGGCTCGGCCCCAAGGGCTCGGCCAGGGGGGCCGCCCCGGGCATGACGAACGAGATAAGCTCAGCCCTCCTGCGCGACCTCGGGCTCGACGCCGCGCGCAACACCGTCCAGCTTCTGGCCGATGGAGAACCAGTCGACGTTGCGCGTGGTGTACATGACGAGACCGAGGGCAGCGAACAGGCCGATGGTGCCGCTCAGCAGCACGTAATCTTCCATCTGCAGCAACATGTACATGTAGCCATAGATCGCGGTGAGCACCGCACCCACCAGCAATCCAGCGAACCGGCTGACCGTGCGCGCGAGATAGGCGGCGATCATGCCGATATCGACGATGCTGGCGATTGTGTAGGCGTAGAGAAAGCGGATCTGCTCGGCGAGCGAGAGCGCCAGCAGATAGAACAGACACAACGCCGCTCCGACCAGCAGATACTGGACGAAGTGGGTGCGTGACGAGCTCACCAGGTTGACCACGAAAATGGTGGTGAAGGTCAGCACGATGACCAGCACGCCGTATTTCACGATGCGGTCGATCTGCTGATAGGCATCGCCCGGCAGGGTCAGCGCCACGCCCAGCCGGCCGTCATTGACCTGGGCGAAATCGAGCTGGTCGCTGGTCCAACTTTGCGGATAGCTGCGCGCCAGCGCCGAGACACTCCACCGCGCGGTGAATCCCTTGGCATCGATCTGGCGCTCCGCCGGCAGGAAATTGCCGATGAATCCCGGATGCGGCCAGTCGGCGGAAATCGCAACCGTCGTCTCATTGCCCATGGGTAGGAATTGCAGCTCACCGCTGCCATTGAGTTGGAGATCGATGGCAAAGTCGTGGGCGCTGAGTGCATTCGCCGATTGCAGCGAAGCGTGCACACCACTGGCGAACATCTGGTCGCGCAGCATGCCGGGCACCGGCGTCAGCGGCTTGCCATCCAGCTTCAGCGTCAGCTGGCGGATGCCGCCCATGTCCGATACGCCGAGCGCGATCGTCGCCTGGTCCCACAGGACATCGGCTGGCTTTAAATGGAGAGCGGCGAGGTCGGGTGAAGGAATCGTGCCGCTGAAATGAATGTCGGCGGCATAGACCAACAGCTCATAGATGCTCTTGTAGCGCTTTTCGGTTTTCGCGGTGGCGGTGATGGCGAGATTCTCGGGCAGGAAGTTGGCATAGCGCCGCTCGACGCGCTCGGTGCGGGCGCCATTTTCCGTCTCCTGCACATGCACCAGATAGGGCACGGTCACCACCGGGCCGGCGATCATCTGCGCCTCGCCCCACTGGCTTGCCACTTCCTGCGCCACCTGCTGGCTGCGGTCATAGCGCTCCATCACCATGTCATGAACCATGTAGAGCGGGATGAGCACGATGGCGATCAAAACGCCGAGCACGATGACCCGTTTGGTGATCTCGAAGCCGCCGCGTGCGCGATAAGGCGCGGGTGCGGCCGGCATGGTTTCGTCTGACATGATCCCCTCTTGAGCGAAGCGACGGCCCGATACCGCCGCGTGCATCACATCCGCGGATTGCGGCGGGACTGGGGATTCAACCTTGGCGTTCTTGGGGCAGGTGCCGGCCGGCACCTTTGGTCAGGCGAGATGGATCACACCGCCGCTGAGGGCGAGTGCCACGGGCGTGAGTTTATCGCCGGCGCAAGGTCCGGCGATGCAATGACCGTCGCTGATGCGAAACATCGCCCCGTGGGTGGCGCAGACGATGTGCTGGCCGCTCAGGTCGAGGAATTGGCCCTCGATCCAATCCAGCGGCCCCCGCGTATGGGGGCAGGAATTGACATAGCCCGTCACCGCGCCGCCGCGGCGAATGACGAAGATCGAGAGGTCGTCGTGTTCGAACCCCTTGCTGCCGGGGTCGGCGATGTCATCGAGCCGGCAGAGCGCCTTGCCCGGCATCACGCCTTCGTTTGCCCCATGGTCGTCAGCAGCTTCCATTCAGCGTCGCTGACCGGCACGACGGAGAGGCGGCCCTGGCGGACCAGCTTGAAGTCCGCGAGTTTCTTCTCGGCCTTGATCTCGCTCAGGCTGACGGGCCGCTTGACCGGCATGACCGCGGCGATATCCACCATGCCGAAGCGCCCTTCCTTGTCGGTAGGATCGGGGTAGTACTCCTTCACCACCTCGGCGACGCCGACGATCGAGCGGCTTTCGCCGGAGTGATAGAAGAACACCCGGTCGCCCTTTTTCATGGCCTTCATGTTCGCTGCCGCCTGGAAGTTCCGCACGCCGTTCCAGTTGGTGCGCTTGTCGGCGACAAGATTGTCCCAGGAATAGGTTTCCGGTTCGGACTTCACCAGCCAGTGGTTCATCGCTGTCTCCTTAAGCTTTCGGAATGACCTTGCGCCAGGGCGAGACGCGCACGGCGGCGAACAGGCCGGCGCGGCTGTAGGGATCGCCCGCGAGGAAACGGTCGACGGCAGCGCGGTCGGCAAAATCCATGACCAGCAGGCTGCCGGTCATGCCGGTGCCCGCATCGTCCAGCAGCGGACCCGCGGCCAGCACAGCATCGCCGAAGCTCTTCAGATAATCGAGATGGGCGGCGCGGTTGTCGGCGCGGATCTGGCTGTGGCCGGATTTGTCGAGGCAGTAGAGGACGAAATACATGAGGCTCCTCTCGGCAGGGCCTCAAGCCTAGCTTCTTGACGGCCCCGATGCCAGTTGGACGGGCCTAAGCCCTGGCGCCGGGTTTCGCCGCCGCCTCGTCCAGGGGCCAGCGCGGACGCGGCGCGAAATCGAGACCGTCGGTCAGACCCTGCTTCAGCCGCTCGATGCCGGCCCAGGCGATCATCGCCGCATTGTCGGTGCAGAGCGTCACTGGCGGCGCCACGAGACGAAGCCCATTTTCGGCCGCCACCCGCTCCAGCCGCGCGCGAAGCGCCTTGTTGGCCGCAACGCCGCCCGCCACCACCAGGGTTGTCACCGGCGCGAGTGCGCGGGCCATGGCAATACCATTGGCCGTGCGGTCGGCCAGGCAATCGATAACCGCGGCCTGGAAACCCGCGGCAAGATTGGCCTTGCTTCCGCCGCTGGCAAGCGCGTGGCGCAGAGCGGTCTTCAAACCGGAGAAAGAAAAGTCGCAGCCCGGCCGCCCCAGCATCGGGCGCGGCAAGGCGACCGCATCCGGATCGCCGTCGGCCGCCGCCCGTTCCAGCGCCGGCCCGCCGGGATAGCCCAGGCCCAACAGCTTCGCCGCCTTGTCGAAGGCCTCGCCCGCCGCATCGTCGATGGTGGTGCCAAGCCTCCGATAGCGGCCCAGCGCCTCCACCAGCAGCAGCTGGCAATGGCCGCCGGAAACCAGCAGCAGCAGATAGGGAAACGCCACGGCATCGGTCAACCGCGCGGTCAGCGCATGGCCTTCCAGATGGTTGACGGCGATGAAGGGCAGCTCGTGCACGGCGGAAATCGCCTTGGCCATCATCACGCCGACCATCACCCCGCCGATCAGGCCCGGCCCGCCGGTGGCGGCAACGCCAGCGAGATCAGCGAAGTCGAGCTTCGCATCGCTCATCGTGCGCTCGATCAGCCGGTCGAGATGGTCGAGATGACTGCGCGCGGCAATCTCCGGCACCACGCCGCCATAGGGCCTGTGCTCGTCCAGCTGCGACAGCACCGTCTCGGCCAGGATGCGCCGCTCGTCATCCACCAGTGCTGCCGCCGTCTCGTCGCAGCTTGTCTCGATGCCCAGCACGATCATGAGGCGGAGATAGGGGTAAAAGGCGGTGGGGTCAATCAGCCACCCCACCCTCACCCTGACCCTCTCCCGCTTCCAAGCGCGGGAGAGGGAAATTCGCCATGGCGCGTTTCCTTCTCCCTCGCCCCCTCTCAGGGGGAGAGGGCCGGGGTGAGGGGGTCAACTCGATGCAGACGAAGCAGCCGCGGCAATGTCGCGGATTGCGCCCATCCGGGCCAGCCTCTAAACCTCTTCCCCCATGGTACAGCCAACATGACGGCATCCAGAGCCTTGCGCATCGGCACGCGGGGAAGTCCGCTGGCGCTGGCCCAGGCCGGCATCGTGCGCGACGCGCTGGCCGAGGTACATCCGACGCTGCCCGGGGGCGAAATCGTCGTCATCCGCACCACCGGCGACCGGGTGCAGGACCGCAAGCTGGACGAAATCGGCGGCAAGGGCCTGTTCACCAAGGAGATCGAGGAGGCGCTGCTGGCGGGCACCATCGACCTCGCCGTGCATTCCATGAAGGCCGTGCCGACATTCCTGCCC
>CAZQLF010000174.1:0-6514 GCA_964594035.1 uncultured Rhodospirillaceae bacterium
TCAGCGGCGCCATGCAGTTGGGCAGCACGGTGATGAACATCAGGCGTGGCAGACCCGCGCCCGAGACCTTCGAGGCGACGACGTAGTCCTTGCTGGTCTCCGTCAGCACCGCGGCCCGCATCAGCCGGACATAGTGAGGAAGCGTCACCACCGCGACAGCCACCATGGCATTGGTCAGGCTCGGCCCTAGGATGGTGACGATGACGATGGCGAGCAGCAGCGAGGGCAGCGCCAGCAGCATGTCCATCGCGCGCATGATCAGGATATCGACCGTTCCGCGAAAGAATCCGGCGGTCAGGCCCAGCAGGATGCCGGTGGCGAGTGAGATCGTCACCACGATGGCGCCGATCAAAAGCGAAAGCCGGGCGCCGAAAATCAGGCGCGAAAGCATGTCGCGCCCGGCGGGATCGGTACCGAGCAGGAAATGCGCCTGGTTGGTGCAGGCTGCGAAGTCCGCCGGGTCGCGGTCCTGCCAGATCGGCGGCATCAGCTGGCAATCGGGATACTGGTCGATCGGACTGAAGGGCGCGATGAAGCCGGCGAAAATGGCGAGGAAACACAGTGTGGCAATGACGATCAGTCCGGCAAGGGCGCCCTTGTTCTCGCAGAAGTAAAGCCAGGTCTCATAGAGAGGGTTCAGCGGCTGACGGCGAGCGGCTGGCAGGTTCTGCGTCTCGGCAACCATGGCTACCTCACATGCCGAATGCGCGGGTTGACCAACCCGTACAGCAGGTCGACGAAAAGGTTGACCAGAATGACGACGGAAGCGACCAGCAGCACGCCGCCTTGTAAGACCCAATAATCGCGCCGGTAGATCGAGCCGATCAGCCAGCGTCCCACACCCGGCCAGGAAAAGACTGTTTCGGTCAGGATGGCGCCGGCCATCAGTGTTCCAACCTGCAGGCCGATGACGGTGATGACCGGGATCAGCGCGTTGCGCAGCGCGTGGATCCACACCACGCGCGGCGGCGACAGCCCCTTGGCCTTCGCCGTGCGAATGTAGTCCTCGTTCAGCACCTCCAGCATGGAGGAGCGTGTCATGCGCGCGATGACCGCCAGCGGGATCGTGCCCAGCACGATCATCGGCAGGATCAGGTGGCTGAGGGCCGAGAGGAACGCGCCTTCCTGGCCGGAGAGCAGGGAATCGATCAACATGAATCCGGTGACGGAATCAAAGTCGTAGTCGATATCGATGCGGCCCGAGACCGGCGTCCAGCCGAGAAAGACCGAAAAGAACAGGATCAGCAGCAGCGCCCACCAGAAGATCGGCATGGAATAGCCGACCAGCGAGGCACCCATGACCGAATGATCGAGGAAGCGTCCTCGTCGGGTCGCCGCCAGTATCCCGGCTGGCAGGCCCAGGATGACGGCGAAAAGCATGGCGGAGGCGGACAGCTCAATGGTGGCCGGGAACAGCTGGCGGAACTCCAGCAACACCGGCTGGCGGGTCGAGATGGATTTTCCCAGGTCTCCATGGGCCACACGGTCGAGATAGAGGGCGTACTGCACGAGGATGGGTCGGTCGAAACCGTACTGGTGACGCAGCATCTCGTGGCGCACCGGATCGATGCCATGCTCGCCGGCCAGAATTTCTATGGGGTCGCCGGGTATCAGGCGGATCATGACAAACGTCAGCAGCGTCATCCCGATGAAAGTCGGGATCACCAGGCTGACGCGGGTCAGGATGAAACGCAGCATTGCCTGAAGCCCAAAGGGGACGGGGGAAGCCCAGTCCTAACCAGGCTTCCCCCGTTTTGCTCCTTAATAGCCGCTGCCGACCTTATTTCAGGTCGACGTCGGTGAAAATGTGCAGACCGAACGGATCGACCTTGAAGTTGACCACGTTCGTGCGGATCGGCTCATAGACCAGCGAGTGGGCGACCGTAAGCCACGGCACCTGCTGCTTGAACACGAGCTGCGCCTGCTTGTAGAGAGCAGTTCGCTTCTTGAGATCGCTCGTCTGCTTGGCTTGGGTGATCAGGTCGTCGAACGTCTTGTCGCACCAACGAGAGCGGTTATTGCCGACCTTGGCCGAATCGCAGGACAGCAGCGGGAACAGGAAGTTGTCCGGATCGCCGTTGTCGCCGGTCCAGCCCAGCAGAGCCATGTCGTGCTCGCCGTTCTTGGTGCGCTTCAGATATTCGCCCCACTCGTAGCTGACGATGTCGACATCGATGCCGACCTTCTTGAGGTCAGCCTGCATCATCTCGGCCATCAGCTTGGCATTGGGGTTGTAGGGACGCTGCACTGGCATCGCCCAGAGATGGGCCTTGAAGCCGTCCTTGAGTCCGGCTTCGGCCAGCAGGGCTTTCGCCTTTGCCGGATCGTAGGGGTAGTCCTTCACCGCGTCGTTATACGACCAGATGGTCGGGGGGATCGGGTTCTTCGCCTTCTTGCCGGCACCCTGATAGACTGCCTTCAGGATGGCGTCGCGATTAATGGCGTAGTTGATTGCCAGACGCACGCGAACGTCATCGAACGGCTTGTGCTCGACGTTCATCGCCAGATAGCCGACGTTGAGGCCTTCCTGATGGAGGACCTTGACGTTCGGGTCCTTCATCATGGCCGCGATATCGGCCGGATTCGGATAGGGCATGACTTGGCATTCATTCGCCTTCAGCTTGGCCCAGCGGACCGCGGCATCAGGCGTGATCGCGAAGATCAGCTTGTCGAGCTTCGGCTTGCCGCCCCAGAAATCGGCCGCTCCGGCGTAACGGATCACGGCGTCCTTTTCATAGCTCTCCAGGGTGAACGGGCCCGTGCCGACTGGCGTCAGGTCGACCTGCTCCGGCGTGTTGGCCTTCAACATCGCATCGGCGTATTCCTTCGACATGATCGAAGCGAAAGGCATCGCCAGATCGGCCAGGAAAGGCGCTTCCGGCTTGTTGAGGGTGAACTTGACCGTGTAGTCGTCGACCTTCTCAACGCCCTTGAGAATGTCGGGCATGCTCATGTCATTGAAATA
Organism: uncultured Rhodospirillaceae bacterium; assembly: GCA_964594035.1. Lineage (GTDB taxonomy): Bacteria > Pseudomonadota > Alphaproteobacteria > Dongiales > Dongiaceae > DASXQK01. The sequence continues at coordinate 2,966 of CAZQLF010000174.1, forward strand.
CTGGTAGTCGCCGCCGGAAACCTTGGCGTATGGGTTCTTCGGATCGAACTGCCGTTCGAAGCTGAACACCACGTCGTCGGCGTTCATGTCGCGGGTCGGTGTGAAGTTCTTGCCGTGGAATTTGACGCCCTTGCGCAGCGTGAAGGTGTAGGTCAAGCCGTCGTCGGAAACGGTCCACGCCGTCGCCAGCGCGGGCTTCAGCGTGGTCTTTCCGGTGATGAACTCGGTCAGGCCGTTGTAAAGCGGCTTGGACGCGTCCAGCGTGGTGCCTGACTCATACAGCTGCGGGTTGAACCCCTCCGGGCTCGCCTCCGAGCAATAGACCAGAGTCTTGGCCTGCGCCGAAGCCAGTGACCCGAGCGCGATGATCGCCCCGAGAGCCACGGCTCCCAGCAAATTGCGTTTCATGAAAGTCTCCCCTTTGTTTAGCGTCCCGGTCGGTTGCTGGCCAACATGGCCAACCCGCCATTGGGCGCGACGGTATTCCCGGCCTTCCGACCGTGTCAATGGGGCAAGGGTGGTGGTTAAGCTCGCGCGGCGCTTTATGTCCGGCGCGGCCCGGGACCACTAACTTTCGGTCGAGGGGACCACTCGCGGGGCGTCAAGCAAATACGCCGCCAGCGCCCGGTGCAGGGCGGTGGAATCGCCGGCCGGCACCAGGGTCAGGCCGGGGCGTGGCGCAATTCCACAGGCGGGGGTTGCCACCACCGGAATCCCGGCGCCGAGCGCCCGCAACAGGGGGCGCGGCTGGTCTTCGACGAGGGCCGGCTGCACGACTGCCGCCACCTCGCCAAGCCAGTCACAGCCTTCGGCCAGCCGGGTGAGGGCGAGACCCTGCCAGAAGTTTTCGCCCTCGAGCTCGCTGCCCAGGGGCAGGAGCTCGACATCGAGGCCCTGCAGGGCCTCGCGCAGGTCATGGGCGCCCTTGCGCGCAATGGTGGGACCGGGAAAGGCGATGCGCCGCGGCCGCGGCTTGTGCTCATCACCGGACGTTGATGGGACGCGCCAGTCGAGGTGCAGAACCTTACCAGGGAAGAGTCGTGCGATCTCCTCATGAGGCGTGATGATGACCTCGGCGGCGTCCAGCGCTTCGGCCTCCGCCTCCACCAGCCAAGCGGGCGCGCGGAAATCGGCCAGGCTCGGTCGGTCGGGATGGGCACACGCCGCATCATCGAGGCGCTGCTGCAGTGCCACCATCGGCATGCGCGTCATCAAGACACGGAAGCCACGTCCGCCGAAATGGCCATCGCGCCAGAGCCAGGGCAGCAGCGATTGGGCCACGCAGACATCGCTGACATCGGCTTCGAGCAGGCGGGCGAGGCGGCGCGCCAGCGCTTCGGCGCCGGAGAGCTGTGCCATCAACCGTGCCGGTCCCTGGGCCTGCAGCCGGCGCGCGGCGAATGTGCGGCGCAGCGTTTGCAGCGGGGCGGAACCGATACGGGCAAATCCTGATGTATCCCAGCGATAGCGTGCGAGATGCCAGCGCGATCCGTCGAGAGGAATGCCCAGCACGTCATCGCGGCAATGGGCGCGGCGCAGATAGTCGCGGTACTCCGGCCAATTCTCGTCCAGAAGAAAAGCGGCCCGGCCGCGCGCGGCGATCGTCGGCGTCTTCTCATGCCGATGGCAGGTTGTGTCGGCGCAGGTGGCACAGCTGCGCGCGATCGTGCGGAAATCGGCGACATTCGTAGAGGCAGGTGTTAACAGCGGCCGCGATCGCGCCGTACCGAGAAACCGCACGATGAGGTCCTCGCGCGTGATCCTTGCCTCGATCAGCAGGGCCTGAGAGCTGCGAAACCGGAGATCGACATAGTTCCAGGCGACCGTGGCGTCGCGTCCCTCGGCGGCAAGCGAACCGGGAACGATGCGCGAATGGGCATGGCGCTCGACGATCTCGCAGCTGCTTTGCAGTGCCGCGTCATAAAGCGCATTGGAAAGCTGGCAGAGCCCGCCGCCGACCGAGGGGACCAGGCAGCCCTGCTGCAGCATGCGTCCAGCCACATAGCCGCGCCGGCGCGTGGCGCGGCCGAGCTGGCGCCAGAAGCTGAACACCTCGCCCCCGGGCAGCAGCAGGCGATTGAGATCGCGAACCGCGCGGCGCAGGTTCTGCACCTTGCCGCGCTGCCAGGCGTGTTCCGCCTCGCGCTCATCGGACCAGAGCGCACTCCTCGATTCACCCAAAAGAACTGGGAATTCGCTTGCAGCGCCGCAGGCGAGCCGCCGCGGTGCGTCCGCGCGGTCCTGCCAGGCGCGTTCGATCTGATTGGCGACGACTTTCGAGCGGAAGATGAAGCCGGAGAGGCGCGTGGGCCGCGACCAGGCTTCCAATCCCCTATCGGCTGAAACGCTCAACCTGCCCCCCACGACTGTACGTCCTCAACCTAAGCCTGGCGGAGGATCGTGGCAAAGTTGCGGCCGTTGACCGGCCCGGCGATTTCAGTACCTTGGCGCGCCATGCCGCTCCCGCCCGGTCCGATTCCCGCACCCTATATCAATGACGGCCAGTCGGTTCAGGCCGAATGGATCGACCTGAACGGCCATATGAACATCGCCTTCTACCTCACTGCCTTCGATCGGGCGTTCGACGAGTCCTATTACCGGATGGGCATCACCCCGGAGGCGCTGGAAAAGACCGGCAGCTCCACCTTCGCCGCCGAAATGCACATCACCTATCAGCGCGAATTGCTGGTGGGCGACCCAATGCGCATCGAAACCCAGCTGATCGGTTTCGATACCAAGCGCATGCATTGGGTGCAGGTGATGTATCACGCAACACAGGGCTATCGGGCGGCGACAGCCGAATGGCTGATCCTGCATGTCGATATCCGCCAGCGCCGGGTGGCGACGATGCCGGACCATCTCCAGGCGGAGCTCAAGATGATCCAGAAGGCCCATGCCCTTTTGCCGCGCCCGCCGGAAACCGGCCGGCGCATCGATCTGGAAAACCGCAAACCCGGCAGCTGACCGGGCTCAATCGTCCAGCAGCTGGCCCTTGCGATAGGTGAGCGGCTCGCGGCCGACGATCTTGGCAATGGCATCGCCCGGGCGCACGAGCTTCTGGTGCAGCCTGGTCAACATCAACCCGTCGGTCTGGCTCAGGATCGGCGTGCGCGCGTTCAACGGATCGTCGGCCATGGGATCGACGAGATCGGCGATCACCTGGCCCTTCGTCACCTGCTGGCCGATCTCAACCTTGTAGGCGAGCACGCCGGGTGCATTGACCCGAACGACGTCGGTTGCCTCCAGCCGCGTGGCCTCGCATTGCGCCTTGGGCAGCGGACCAGGATCGCCCGCGATCAGGCCGCGACGCTGCATGAAACGGAACAGAGCGCGGGCGTCGGGCTCAGCCAGCGCATCGCTGACGTCGCGTTCGCCGCGATACTCGATCGTGGCGCCGATGCACGCGGCTGGAACGGGAAAGTCCGGCCCGACCGCCGTGGCCAGCCGCAGCCAGGGAATAATGAAGGTTTCGTCGAACGAGCCTGCGGCGGAATCATCGCAGATCATCGTGCCGCGGCTTCCGATCTCTGCCGAGAGATCCGCGCCGTC
>CAZQLF010000175.1:0-6492 GCA_964594035.1 uncultured Rhodospirillaceae bacterium
CGACATGGCGGGCGCGCCGCACCAGCTTCTCGACGTAGACCTCGTCGTTGCCGAACGCGGTCTTGGCCTCGCGCCGGGCGGATTCCATCTGCGGGCCCAACTCGGCTTCGGATTCGATCACGCGCATGCCGCGGCCGCCGCCGCCCCAGCTGGCTTTCATCATCACCGGGTAGCCGACGCCGGCGACGATCTTCCTGCAATCCTCGAGATCGTAGGGCAGGGCCTTGGACGCGGGCAGCACCGGCACCTGGGCGGCTTCCGCCGCCTTGCGCGCCGCGACCTTGTCCCCGAGGGTGCGCAGCACCTCAGGCCTGGGGCCGATGAACAGAATGCCGGCGGCGGCGCAGGCTTCGGCGAAGGCAGGGTTCTCGGACAGGAAGCCGTAGCCGGGGTGGATCGCATCCACGTTCGCGGCTTTAGCGACGCGGACGATGTCGGCGATGTCGAGGTAGGCCGCGATCGGCTTGGCCCCGGCGCCAACCAGGTAGCTTTCGTCCGCTTTGAAGCGGTGCAGGGCGAAGCGGTCCTCGTGCGCGTAGATCGAGACCGTACGGATGCCCATTTCCGCCGCCGCGCGCATCACACGGATGGAAATCTCGCCGCGGTTGGCGACAAGCAATTTGCGGATCCGGCGGCCGGATTCGTGCGCGGGCGACATGCTGGGTTCCTGAGCGGCGGGTGGCCTGTAAAGATTACAGAATTGCGTCGCAAGCCGAACCCTACGCAGGCGTATTGCCTGCGGATGGTTTGTGCTTTAATGACGATTGTTTGCAGGAGAACCGCGTGCGCCTGTCCCTCCACACCGATTTTTCCCTGCGCCTGCTGATGTATCTCGCCGGCGTGCGCGATGGCAGGCCGGTCAGCTCCGGCGTCATCGCGGGGAAGTACGGCGTCTCGGCGCACCATATGCACAAGGTGGCACAGGCGCTGCGGCGGTTGGGCTACATCGAGTCGCTCAGCGGCCGCAACGGCGGCCTGCGCCTGGCGGTGCCGGCGGGGTCGCTGCGCATCGGCGACGTGGTCGAAGCGATCGAGGGGCGCAGCCAGCTGGTCGATTGCGCCAAGGGGCCCTGCATCCTGCATGGGGCCTGCTCCCTCAAGGCCGCGCTGGACCGCGCCGAACGCGGCTTTTTTGACGAGCTGCGGAAATACACGCTGGCCGACGTGGTGCGCGGGCCGACCGTGGTGCGCCTGCGACATTTGATGCAGGCGGCCTGAAGCCGGCAATCCCGGCATCGTCGGCAGCGCGGGCAGGAGCGCGGTCGATGGACACTGTGGACTGTGTCGTCGTCGGCGCTGGCGTGGTGGGCCTGGCGGTGGCGCGGCAGCTCGCGGGCGCCGGCCTCAAGCCGCTGCTGATCGAGCGGCATCGCGCCATCGGCATGGAGACCAGCTCGCGCAACAGCGAGGTGATCCACGCTGGGCTCTACTATCCGACCGGTTCGCTCAAGGCGCGGCTGTGCCTGCGCGGGCGCGAGCTGCTGTATGACTTTTGCGCGGCGCACGGCATCGCTCACCGCCGCTGCGGCAAGCTGGTGGTCGCGGGCAGCGGGCAGGAGACCGCGCTGCTGGCCTTGCTGAAGCAGGCGCATGACAACGGGGCGATGGAAGTGCGGGCGCTCGATGCCAGCGCCGCGCGGGCGCTCGAACCGCACCTGCGCTGCGCCGCAGTTCTGCATTCGCCCGCCACCGGCATCCTCGACTCGCACGCCTGCCTGCTGGCCCTGCTCGGCGAAGCGGAGGCGCGGGGCGCCACCCTGGCGACTTCCAGCACCGTCACCGGCCTGCGCCTGGGCGATTCGGGCATTGAGCTGTGGATCAACGGCGCGGCCGAGCCGCTGCTGCGGACGCGCCGCCTGGTCAACGCAGCAGGCCTGGACGCGGTGCGCCTGGCGCGGAGCATCCCGGGTTTCCCGGCGGCCCAGGTGCCGCAGGCGCATTTCGCCAAGGGCAGCTACTTCACGCTCGAAGGCCGTGCGCCGTTCTCACACCTGATCTATCCGTTGCCGCAGCCTGGCGGCCTGGGCGTGCACCTGACCCTGGACCTGGCCGGCCAGGCTCGCTTCGGTCCCGATGTGGAATGGCTGGAGCCGGGCGAGGCTTTCGACTACGCGGTGGACCCGGCGCGCGCCGCGGACTTCGCCGCGGCCATCCGCCAGTGGTGGCCCGGCCTGGAAGCGGACCGGCTACGGCCGGGTTACGCCGGTATCCGTCCCAAGCTGAGTGGCCCCGGCGAGCCCGCCGCGGACTTCCGCATCGAGGGGCCGGAAACGCACGGTGTCGCCGGCCTGGTCAACCTATTCGGCATCGAATCGCCGGGGCTCACCGCGGCGCTGGCGATCGCCGAGCGAGTGGGGGAGTTGCTGGGCGCTTGACTGCACAAGCTTGCAGGCAAGGCTTGCGGGACAGGGGCCATCCGATGGCGTCACCAAGCGGCAGTGCGTAGGAGCGGGCCCTGCTCGCGACCACTCCCATCCCGCTACCCGTAGCAATCGCGCGCTGCGCGCTACGAGGGCGTCCCCGCCGGCGCCAAAGTTGTTCCACCTTTAGTCATGTCCAGTGACAGCGAGGTGCCAGAAGCGGAAGTTCGAGCGTTGAAATTCGCCGCCCTAAAGCAGCCAGACCGGTGGTCAACGCCCGTGTCGCGAACGGCAGTCCTCGGCCGACTTGAAGCATATTAATTTGGATGGAAATACACCCAAACCAAGGCAGCACTCGCGAGAATTGAGACGAAGCCACCAACTCTGAATGACCAATAATATCCCTTAGTATTTATTATTCTGCGAAACGACTCAGGCATTTTGCCCTCGTCAATTCGGCTCCATTTCCTCATCTTGTCCGGCCAAAACAAATGAAGCATTCCGAAGACAAAAAAGAAGATGCCTACGCAGAATATCACTGTGGTTCTCATAGTCTTTCCACGCACGCTTAATCAATGCTGCTGCGGCTCAGTCGACTGTTGACCGCTGTTATTGGGCGCGGCGCGTCCCCACAGAGCACTGATTTTCAGTTGAGGCGCTCCTGGCAATGGCGAAGGAGTACGACCAGTTGCCGTCATCAGGTTTGTTGATCGTCAAAGACGCCATATACGCCCCCTTGCAGTAATCAGCAGACGTCTCCTGCTGGCGCAGCTGTGACCAGCCCAAGGTAGAGAGCTCCCCATCGTAGAAGGGGATCAATAGCTCAGTACCTCGAATGAATCTATAAGACTGCACTATAAGCGCGGATTCATATTTTGCGTTCTGTTTCAATTCTCCCGCGGGTTCGGCCCCATGGGGTGGCTGAATTTCATCGAACTCCCTGCGAAGAGCAGGACCTTCGCTCAGCATGCTCTTCGAGGAGGAGTGCACCCGATATGCTCCAATGGCAATCACCAGGCAGAAAAGTAGCACGCCTATCGCGATAGGGAGTTCGCTGCGATTGCTCACATTGGACGGGTTATTGGGCACGATGCCTCTGCCTCTTATTCGCCATTGGCCGGCGCTTGGCGACGACAGCCTATCGAAAGCAGCCGGTCACAAGCGGCAACAGTGGGCCTATGGCGGCCATTAATATCCTCGCGCTTCCAAAGCAGCCAGCAACATCGCCATAAATGCCCGCCTGTCTTTCGGCTCTGGCTGATCAAATATTAGCCCTACCTGCTTAAACAGCCCTTCGAAGTTCTGAGCTGGATCAGCAAGAAAATGACGCAGTGCGTAGACCAGCTCCATCTTCAGCTTCTCGGAATAGGTGCTGAATTCCGGCATAAGCAATGCGTCCACGGCGTTATCAATGTCCTTCGGGTCATTAATGTCGAGCCCCGCTATTTTTTGTAAATCTTCATCGATTGCGTAGTTTGCATCGAATACCTTGAGCAAATTGATCAGATCCATCACTTCAATCTGCATTTGCCGTCCTTTGATCTGATAGGTTGGCCGATTCGACCTAAATGCAGCGTACCCGAAAGCCGCCGGTCACGACTGACCGCTTCGGGCCGATAGTGCGCCTACCACAATTTCCACCACGGCTTCTTGTGTTCCGCGCACACTTCCCCACGCCTGGCTGAGAGTACCGCACCGCCTGGCAGGTACACCTTCCCGAGCTGCATGTTATAGACCACCAGTCCCAACTGATTGGAAACGGATACCACGAACGGCTGAACCTCGCCTGCTCGATCAGACAGTAGTCCGACACCCCAAAGGGGTTTGCCGCGCCTCGGTGTCAGCGGACCGTCACTCCATACTTCGTTTTCAGACTCGACATTCGAGTCTTCATTGAATGGGTACTTTGCGGTTAGCCGCCTAGCGGCTTCAATGAACTTCGGATTTACTTCTGGACTTCCCGGCGCGTTCACTAGCTCATGGACGAATTCGGTAGCTTGGCAGACCGTAGTAGGAAGGGGCTGGTCCCAAATCTGGAGCACGTAGCTCATGGCTTACACCAATTGTTGTCCCGGTAGCCTACCCGAAACCTGCCGGTCACGACCGGCCGGAGTGGGCCGACACCCGACCATCGACCTCCTCAGTCGGGCGTGACGCGTGCGCGGTGCGCACCCTGACTGCCGGGGATTTGAACAGGCTAAGGATAAGCCTGCACCTGCCCTACGATAAGCCGTGTCGCCTCCGCACCATCGTTCTCCGTCACCCAGTGGTTCACGCCGGCCAGTTCCACGAACCGGTAGGGTGCGTCGACGTAGCGCCCGGTACTGTGGGCCGCATCCGCGCTGAAGGCGAAGTCCAGGTCGCCCCAGGCGTACAAGGTTGGCACCGTGTCGACGCCGATCTGTTGCGTCGGCGGCACGGGGTTGACCCGGTACCAGGCCATCGCCGCGTTCAGCGCGGTGGCATTGCCGAGAGCGCGGGCGTAGACCTCGGCTTGGTCCAGCGGCAGTCCGAAGGCGACCAGACCCAGGGCAAAATAGTCTGGCCCTCCCGACATGAAGACATTGGCGATCCCGGGAGTGGCGAAGACCAGGGCGTAACCGCTCATTTCACGCTGCGGGCTCACAGGATCGTTGGCGGCGGCCGCAAAAGCGTCGAGCTGCGGCGTCGACAGCACCGTCAACGACTTCAAGCGCGCCGGCGCCTGCGCAGCGATGGTCCAGGCGATGGCGCCGCCCCAGTCGTGGCCCACCAGGTGGAAGCGTTGCGCCCCCAAGGCCGTGGCCATCGCCAGCGCATCTCCGACCATATGGTCGAGCGTGTAGTCGGCGTCGGCTGCAGGGCGGGCGCCCGGCGAATAGCCCCGTTGCGACGGCGCCACCGCGTAGTATCCGGCCGCCGCCAAAGCCGGCAGCACCTCGCGGAACTCCTCGTCGCACTCTGGGAAGCCGTGCAGCAGCAGCACCAGCCGGCCGTCGCGCGCTGCCGACGGGTCGCCCGCGGCCAGCGCATCGAAGCTGAGCGGGCCGAGTTGCGGATCGGTGATTGCGATTTCGATCTGACGCACCTGCGTCGAAGTCGCGGGTGCGGCGGACTGGCCAGGGCCGGATGCCTGCGCCACGGGCTCGGAGCCACCGCCGCCTCCGCAACAGCACAGCAGGGGAGTGAGCACCAGCAACAGCGCGAACTGAAGAGCGCAGCGCAAGCAGACCTCCTGTTCCCAGGCGGAACGACCGCCAAAGCCCAATCAATTCTGCAAGAAGCGGGCCGCCGCCGCTCGTGCCCGGGTCTGAAAATTCTAGGAGGAAGGCTTTGCCGCCAGCGCCGCGCGTGTCGCTGCCCGCCACTCCTCGATCATCCGCCCGTAGTGCCCATCGTCGAGGAACTCCCGCACGAACGCCTCGCCCTGCGCGTTCAAGCCCGTCAGCGTATAGCGCACGCTGACCTCGGTGCCGCCCGCGGCCGGCGTGCAGACCACGTCGACCAGGCCGATGTTGGAGTCCTGCGCCAGGCGCGCATAGCTGACACGCCCCTCGGCCGGGCGGTAGTCGGTAACGATCCAGGTGGTCTGACGATTGCCATGGATCGTGCGGAAGGCGCTGCCGCGCTCGGCTTCGCCGCTGAGCAGCTGCGGCTCCCAGCCGGGCGCCCAGGCGCGCTCGCCCAGGGCGGTGAACAGCGGAAACACCCGCGCCGGCGGCGCGTCGAGATGGAAACTGCGGACCTGGGTGGCGGGCGGGGCGGCCATGGCAAGGGGACTCCAGAGGCAGAGCAGCAGCAGGCGGGAAGGGAGGAAACGGATGCGGAACATGCGCGCTTCGATATTTGGTGTATATGTACCAATGTACCAAATATGAAATGCAGCGGCAAGCCATGCGATGCTGCCGCCGGATTTCCAGGATCGCCGCCATGCCCGCCAAGACCACCCGGCCAGACCCCCGCCATCAGATCGAGCGCATCCAGACCGGGGTGCGGCTGGAGAAGCGCTTGCTCAAGGTGCTGAAGGGGCTGGCCGAATACCTCGACCTCTCGCTCGGCGACCTTCTCGAAGGCATCGCCCTGCACGCGCCGGAGAACCAGACGCCGTTCCAGGCCTCGACCCGGGAGAAGATCGCCGACCCCCCCCGCGTCC
>CAZQLF010000176.1:0-6490 GCA_964594035.1 uncultured Rhodospirillaceae bacterium
GCGGCGGGCCGGGCGCTGGAGACACGCCTTAGCCTGCAGCGCGGCCTGTTTCTGGTGCGCAACGAAAAGGAGCGCCGGCACATCGCCGAATGCGCCTATGCCTACTACAAGAGCTTCGACAATGTGTTCGGCGGCGCCGGCATCCTCGATCACGGCATCGCCCGCCCGCTGCCCCGCAAGCAGACGCTCGAGGAACTCGCCGCCAATCTCCTGATCTGCGGGCCCGACGAGATGATCGAGCGGCTATCGGAATATTCCGGGCTCGGCATCGATGAGGTCATTGCGACGACCAATTTCGGGCAAGAGCATGCAATGACCATCGACATGATGAGCTGGTTTGCCGAATCGGTGATGCCGCATTTCCGGGAACGCCGGCCAAGCCAGGACAAGCGCCACGCCGTCGCCTGATCAATTCCAGGGAGATCCCACGTGCCGACCATCCACGTCGAAATGCTCAAGGGCCGCACGGCCGAGCAGAAAAAGAAGATTGCCAGGGAACTCGTCGACGGATTTATTCGCGGCGGCGGCCGGCCCGAGGCCTTTCATGTCCTGTTCACGGAGATGGACAAGGACGATTGGGTCGTCGGCTACGAAACGATGCGTGAGAAGTATCCGGACAAGTGACATGAGTTCAGCTGTCCGTTCTGCCTTCTCCGTCGAGGGGGAGGGCCCCGCGCTATTTTTGATTCACGGCATCGGTGCTTCGCGCGCCTCCTTCGCCGGACTCGTGCCGCATCTGAAAAGCCGGTTTCGCTGCATCAGCTACGATCTGCGCGGCCATGGTGTTTCGCCCACGCCGCGCCCACCCTACACGCTGGAGAATCTGGTCGAGGATCTGGAGGCGTTGCGCGCCGAGCTTGGCATCGCGAAGGCGCATTTCGCCGGCCATTCGCTGGGCGGCATGATCGGCCCGGCCTATGCGCGCAAATATCCCCGGCACGTGCTGAGCCTCGGGCTCTATTCCACCGCCGCCTTCCGCACCGAGGATGACAGCGCCAAGGTCAAGGGCGTTGTTGCCGCCATGCGCAGCAAAGGCATTCCCCAGATCCTGGCAACGTTGAAGGATCGCTGGTTCACGCCGGAATTTGCCCAGCGCCGGCCGGACGTGATCGAGCGGCGCATGCAGCAGGTGATCGATACCGATCCCGAGGTTTTCCTTTCGGTCTTCGACATCTATGCCGGGACCGAGATGTCGCCCTGGCTGCACGAAGTGAAGCATCCCAGTCTCGTGCTGACCGGCGAGAAGGATGGCGGCTGCAATCCGCGTCTCAACAAACAGATCGCAGCGGCCTTGCCGAATTCCGAACTCGTTATCCTCCCGGTGCTGCGCCACGCCATCCTGCTGGAGGCTGCCGACCAGGTGGCGCCGCCAGTGCTGGATTTTCTGAACCGCCATCGCGACGGATAAGTCGCTTGTAAGGCGACATTTCAATACAGGCGCTGCATGGCAGTCCTGCGCCCGGCCATCTGGCCGGGAACGCGTGCCGCCTTTAGAACAAGGCGACCGCTGTTCGAGTGACCCGCCTTGCCCAATTCCGTCCTCTACGGCCTGACCGTCGCGATCTGGGGCACCTCCTGGTACGTCATGAGGCTCCAGACCGGCGTCGTGTCGGAGGCTGTCGTAACCGCCTATCGGTTCCTGCTGGCCGCCGCCATCCTGATCACCTTCTGCCTCGCTACCCGCCGGCGCCTGACATTCGGATGGCGTGACCATCTGTTCATGGCGATCCAGGGCGCGGGCCTGTTCTCGCTGAACTACATCCTGTTCTACATGGCAGCCCAGGACATGCCGAGCGGGCTGATGGCCGTGTGCTTCTCCACGGTCCTGCTGATGAATATCGGCAATGGCGCCCTGTTCTTTCGTACGCCGGTCGAGCCCCGCGTGCTGGTGGGGGCACTCCTCGGGCTCTCGGGCCTGGCGCTGGTCTTCTGGCCGGAAGTGGCAACCTTCGGCCTGCACGGCAAAGCCGCCATCGGCCTCGCGCTGTCGCTGGTCGCCACATATTTCGCGTCGCTGGGCAACATGGTGACGGTGCGCCACAAGCATGCGGGCGTGCCGTTGGTGGAGAGCAACGCCATCGGCATGGCTTATGGTGCGATCTGCTCGCTGATCGTGACCGCGATCATGCGCGATCCGATGATCTACGATCCCCGGCCCATATTTTCCGTGGCTCTGGTCTACCTTGCCGTGGTGGCCTCCATCGTTGGCTTCGGCTGCTATTTGACGCTGGTCCGGCGTATCGGTGCCGATCGCGCCGCCTATTCGACGGTGCTGTTCCCCATCGTGGCATTGGGCGTTTCCACCTGGCTGGAGGATTACCGCTGGACGCCGCTGGCCGGGGCGGGTGTCGCTCTGGTATTGCTCGGCAATGTCATCGTGCTGATCCGCCGCAAACTCGTGGTCGAGGAACCCCTAACGACATGAACCTGCCCATTCGCCAGCAGATCGAAGAGCTGGAAGATTCGAAGATCGTCGACGTCTGGGCCCGTGGCTACGGCAAGCCCGGCCTGATCATGCTGGGGGTGGGCGAAGGCGATCTGCCGACGCCGAAATTCATTGCCGATGCGGCCTACAAATCACTGCTCGACGGCGAGACCTTCTACACCGCCAAGCGCGGCATCCCGGAACTGCGCCAGGCACTGGCCGGCTACTACAAACGGCATTGGGGCGTGGACATCGCCGATGAACGCATCGCCGTCACCTCGGCGGGCATGAATGCGATGATCGTGATCATGGAAATTGCCATCAACGCCGGCGACAATCTGGTCGCGGTCTCCCCTGTCTGGCCGAACATCTTCGCGACCGCGCAGATCATGGGTGGCGAGGTGCGCATGGTGCCGCTCATCAACGAGGCGGCGCATTGGCATCTCGATCTCGACAAGCTGTTCGCCGCCTGCGACTCGCGTACCAAGGTCATCTACGCTGCCTCCCCCGGTAACCCGACCGGCTGGGTCATGCCCGCCGACCAGATGCAGGCGGTGGTCGAGTTCTGCCGGCGCAAGAACATCTGGTTCGTCTGCGACGAGGTCTATAACCGGCTCGTTTATGACCGCCCCGTGTCACCCTCGGTGCTGCAATTTGCCAAGCCCGACGATCCGGTCATCGCGGTGAACAGCTTCTCCAAGACCTGGGCCATGACCGGCTGGCGCCTCGGCTGGATGGTGATGCCCAAAGGGCTCCACCCCGTTGTCGAACGGCTGCTGGAATTCAACACCAGCGGCGGCCAGCCTTTCCTGCAGCGCGCCGCGGTGACAGCCATCAAGGACGGCGAACCCTTCGTCGCCGAACAGCTCGAGCGCTTTCGCGCCGGGCGCGATCTTGTCACCCAGCGGCTCGGCGGCATGAAGCGGGTGAAGGTGACCCGCACCGACGCCGCCTTCTATCTGATGTTCCAGGTTGACGGCGAAGGCGATTCCCACAAGCTTGCCATCAAGCTGGTGGACGAGGCGCGGGTCGGCATGGCGCCGGGTTCTGCCTTCGGTACCGGCGGCGAGGGTTTCCTGCGCCTCTGCTTTGCTTCCAGCACCAGGCGCCTAGGCGAGGCCATGGACAGGCTGGAGCCGTTTCTGAACTGACGGAGGTTTCGATGCAGCCGCAGGCGCAAGCACCGATCACGATCGGGGGTCTCGAGATTCGCTATCTCGTCGACGGCACGGTCAGCGGCACGGCAACGGGCATGTTCGAACTCACTGTCGCACCAGGTGCGCGCGTGCCGCCGGCCCACAGCCATAGCGGCAATGAAGAGATCGTCTATGTGCTGGAAGGAAAGCTGCGCTACTCGGTGGGCGAGGAGACACGCGATCTCGGTCCTGGCGATCGCATGCACACGCCGCGCGGTGTGACGCACGCCTTCAACAACCCGCATAGCGAGAAGGCCAAGGCGCTGATCATGCTGACGCCGGATATCGGCGCGCAGTATTTCCGCGACATCGCGGAAATCGTCAAAGCACACGGCGGCCCCGACCCGGCGAAGATGGCGGCGATGATGACAAAGTACGGCCTCGTCCTCGCACGCCCGAAGGCGTAGCCCCCTACCCCGTCGGATCGTCGCGGCCGAGGTTGGCTTCGTCCACCAGCCAGTCGCGAAAGGCCACGATCTTCGGCCGCATCGCTGACAGCGAGGGCGTCACCACGTAATAGGCGTAGTCCGTCGGCAAGGTGATATCGAACAGCCGCACAAGACGCCCCGCCACGAGATCGTCACCGGCGAGCGCGTTCTGTGTCAAAGCCACGCCCAACCCGTCGATGGCAGCCTGCAGCATCAGGTTCGAATAATTGAAGCTGAGCGCATGCTTGGGCACGAGGTCCGTGACGCCGGCAGCATCCAGCCATAGCTGCCAGAAATCCACCCGCCAGTCATAGTCGGTCAGCAGCGTGTGATGGCGCAGATCCTGGATCGAGGCCAGCGGCAGCGGCCCCTCCAGCAGCTTGGGGCTGCATACCGGAAACATGCTTTCGCGGATCAGAAGGTCGGAGCGCAGATCGCCGCTCCAATTGCCCCGCCCATAGCGCACCGCGACATCCACATCCTCCCGGTCGAAGTCGATGAGATTGGGCGTGGCCGAGACCCGCACGTCGATATCGGGATGGCGCTCGCGAAACCGGCGCAGCCGCGGCACCAGCCACTTGCTGGCAAAGGAGGGCATGACGCTGACCGTCAAGGGACCGCTGCGCCCCTTGGCCTTGAGACGCCAGGTTGCCTCTCCCAGGCGCTGGAAGGACTCTCGCACCGGCCGCAGGTAGGCCTGGCCTGATTCGGTGAGCAAAAGTCCACGATTGACCCTCCGGAAAAGAGGGATTCCCAGCCACTCCTCCAAGGCCTTGATTTGATGGCTGATCGCGCTGTGGGTGACGTGCAATTCCTCGGCAGCCTTGGTGAAACTGAGGTGCCGGGCGGCCACTTCAAAGCTTCTGAGTGCGTTTAGCGGCGGCAATCTTTCAGCCATGTTTCACCTGTTATTTTTTCTAACAAAACATATGAGAAACGATCGTTTGAGATCAACTCATTTCGCTGCCAAATTCCTCCCATCAGCAACGCGAAACGCTGATCAAACCAGAGGAGACCAACATGAACCGCGTATATGCCAATGGGACGAGTTCTCACGGTGCGGGCCTTCACAAACGCGGAGGGTTACGTTTTTTCTATAACCGGGACAACGGCTTGGAGCCTGTCATCGACCACCTGGTCACCTGGCAGCGCCGCCACAAGGACCGGATGCACCTGATGGCGCTGGACGACCGGCTGCTGCACGATATCGGCATCAGCGCCGCCGATGTCGAACACGAAGTTTCCAAGCCCTTCTGGAAATCGTGAGCGGCGGCATGAAGAGGAGAGGCCGATGGATGCCGCGTATTTTCGCCAGCTGGCCAGCTACAACACTTGGGCCAATGAGCGGATCTACGCGGCGGCGGCCGAGCTCTCCGATGCGGAGCGCAAGGCGAAACGGCCCTCCTTCTTCGGCTCGATTCACGCGACCCTCAACCACATCCGGGTGGGCGATCGCGTCTGGCTTTCCCGCCTGACCGCCAAACCCGGCGGTCCCTGGTCAGCAAGCCGCCGGAGATCACCGGCCTCAGCCAGGAACTCTACGAAAAATTCGATGAACTACGCGCCGCGCGGGTCAAGGAAGATGCCCGCATCGGCGCCGTGATCGGCCACTACAGCGATACCGATCTCACCGGCAAGCTCGACTACGCCAATATGGCGGGCGAAGAACGCCACACGCCGATGGCGCAGGTCCTGGCCCATTTCTTCAATCATCAGACCCATCACCGCGGCCAGGTCCATGGCCTGCTCTCCCACACGAAGGTCCCCCCACCCGCTCTCGACATGATTTTGATGAGCTGGGCGTAGTCGTAGCTCTGCTGCGACCAGCGCACAACCCACGCTTGCTTGCTGGCGCAACACTCCGCCGGGCATCATGGGCCCATGCGCTATGTGAACGAATTCCCGCGGCCCATCCGCGAGATCATGACCGAGTGGATTCCCATGCCGGATGGCACGCGGCTTGCCGCACGCATTTGGCTGCCGACCGACGCAGAAAAGAATCCCGTGCCCGCCGTGCTGGAATACCTGCCTTATCGCCGGCGTGATGGCACGGCCTATCGCGATTCCATCACCCAGCCCTGGCTCGCCGGCCACGGTTATGCCGCGGTGCGCGTCGATATCCGCGGCACCGGCGACTCCGACGGCATCATGCTGGATGAATACGACGGGCCGGAGCGGCGCGACGGCGCCGATGTCGTACAGTGGCTATCCAGGCAGCCCTGGTGCAGCGGCACCGTGGGCATGTGGGGCATCTCCTGGGGCGGCATCAACAGCCTGCAGGTGGCCGCACTTGCCCCACCCGCGCTCAAAGCCATCATCCCCATGGGCTTCTTCAACGACCACTACAATGGCGACTGCCACTATATGGGCGGCTGCCTGCTGGAAGGGCATATGGGCTGGGGCCATACCTTCTTCACCCAGATGGGAAGCCCGCCCGATCC
>CAZQLF010000177.1:0-6483 GCA_964594035.1 uncultured Rhodospirillaceae bacterium
TACACCACGCCGCGCGCGCCCGTTCGCGCGCTCGTGGAAACGCCTCCGGCGGCGATGGCCCCTGTGGCGCCTACGCCAGAGCTTCGCCCCGGTTCGGTTGCGGGCCTGGAGCAGCTGCGCGCTGGCGGCGATGCCGATGCCGAGTTGCTGGCGGCGGATACCCCGCCAGCGGATGCGAATACGCAAACAGCAGGCTCAACGCAGGGGGCGGGCGCAGCTACAGCCTCGCCGCCTTCGCCCGAAGCGTCGAGCATCGCCAATGCTGCAACGACAACCACGCCACCGGCGCCGAGCAAAACGCCGGTCGTGGATTCGGTGACCGTGGCTTCCACGGATGACGACCCCGACCATCTGGTCGGGCTGACCGAGGCAGACGCGCTGCGTCTGCTGGGAAAGCCCAAGACCCGCGCTGACACGCCACCGTCGCGGGTCTGGACTTACAGCTCGACGACGTGCGAGCTGCGGTTATTCTTCTATCCGGAAATCGGTGGCACCAGCTATCGGACATTGACCTATGAAATTGACGATCATGATCCTGCAGACACGAACCGGCGCGCTTGCGTCGGTGGGTTGCTGAAGAACCATGCAAGCTGAAAAAGCCATACAACTCGAAGCCGTCGCCAAGGGCCGCCTGTTGCTCGTGGATGACGACGCCCTGTTCCGCGAATCCCTCGGGCAAAACCTGGTGGATGAGGGGTACGAGGTAGAGAACGTCGATGGCGGCCAGGCCGCCCTCGATCACCTGTCCAAGGACACAACCGTCGATACTGTGCTGCTCGACTGGCGAATGCCGGGCCTCGACGGGCTTGCCGTGCTGCGCCTGATGCGCGAGCGCAGCCACAGCATGCCGGTGCTGTTCCTGACAGCCTTGACCGACAACATCTATGAAGAGGCCGCACTCGCTCTCGGTGCCGTCGACTTCATCAGCAAGTCGCGCAGCCTGTCGGTGATCCTGCAGCGCCTGTCGCTGATCATGGATGGGCGCAAGCGGCCCGTTGCCGCGGGCTCCGAGATCATCCAGCGCGGCAAGCTGGAGCTGCGTCCGGCCATCGGGCGGGCGTTCTGGGACGGTCATCGCATCGAGCTGACGCTGACCGAGTTCACCATCCTGCAGACGCTGGCCGAGACACCGAAGCGCGATTTCTCCTACCGCGACATCTACGACATCGTGCGGGGCAGGGGGTTCGTCGCCGGCTGGGGCGAGGAAGGCTATCGCGTCAACGTACGTTCCTTCATCAAGCGCATCCGCCAGAAGTTCCGCGCGCTCGATGACACCTTCGACTGCATCAAGAACTATTCAGGCTACGGGTATTACTGGGACCACGGGGAATGAAGCGTCCGCTTGGCCGGATCCATCGCTCCCTTTCCGGCAAGCTCGGACTTCTTGTCGTCGCATTCCTCGCGGTCCCGGTTGTTCTCTATGTAACGTTCCAGCAGGCGGATCGCGAACGCGGCGATCTGCTGCTGCGCAGCGTGCAGGCGCAAAGCAGGCTGGTGGCAACGGCCCTCGACCCGCTGCTGCGCCGGGCCGATCCGACGACCTTCACCAATGCCGGCGATACGCTCGCCCGTCTCTCCGACGGCAGCGCGCGGCTTCGCCTGCTGTTCCGCCCCAATGGCCAGGCGGGCGCTTCGGGCTTCTTCCTCGTTGCTTCCGCCCCGCAGCTCAGCGCCGGCGAACTCGATAGCCAGCGCCATGAGCTGCTGTCGCAGGGCGTGCTGGACGATGTCGCGCAATCCTGCAGCGGCGACCGGCCGCTCTCCCAGCACTACCGCAATGCCATCGGCCGCGAGGAGATCCTGACCTCGGTGGTGCCGGTGATGACCAATGCCGGCTGCTGGGCGATCATCTTCTCCTATCCCGTCGACGATCTGCTGGGGGCAGCACTCGGCACGCCCTATTGGCGGCGTTTCGAGGTGGAGCTGGCGGCGGGCATCTATCTGGGTCTTGCGGGCCTCACCCTGTTCGTCTTCCTGCTGATCCGGCGCAGCGTCATGCGCTTTGAGGGACTGGCCCGCGTGCTGCGCCTGGGCGGCAGCGCCAAGCGGGGCTTTGCCGAGCAGAATGAAATCGCCGAACTCGACGGTGTCGCCATCGAGTTCGACCGGCTGGTGGCCACGCTGGGCCAGACGGCAGAGAGCATCCGGCGGCGCGCCGAAGACAACGCCCATGCCTTCAAGACGCCGATCGCCATCATGCGCCAATCGCTGGAGCCGCTGCGCCGCGCGCTGATCGAGGGCAACACCCGCGGCAAGCGTGCCATCGAGGTGATGGAGCAGGCGGTCGATCGCCTCGACAACCTGGTGGATGACGCCCGCCGGCTTGATGAGTCCGTCGCCGAACTGCTCGATCCGCCACGTAGGCCGGTCGATCTCAGCCGCCTGCTGCGCGGCATGGCCAAGGCCTATCAGGGCCTGGCCGAGGGGCGCGGCGTCGTGCTGGCAACCGATGTGCCGGACGGGCTCAATGTGCTGGGCAGCGAGGAATTGATCGAGACGGCGGTCGAAGCGGTGCTCGACAACGCCATCGGCTTCAGCCCCAGCGGCAGCCGCGTCGAGGTGCAGCTCTCCCGCGCCGGAACGCGCGCCCAGATCGCGGTCGCCGATGATGGGCCGGGCGTGCCGCCGGAACATCGCGAGCGCATCTTCGAACGCGGCTTCTCGGTGCGCGCCACGGCAGGGCCCGGCAATGAAGGCAGCAGCCATTCCGGCATCGGCCTCTGGATGGCGCGCCGCTATCTGCAGGCGCTGGGCGGCGGCATCCGGGCGGAGAACCGACCCGGCCGCGGCCTTCTGATGCGCATCGAACTGCCGCTGATGGGCGCAGCATAGGCGCTCGCGCATACACGTCTTGGTCGGGATGCGGCGCAATGGCAGCCGATAACTCAAAATTGAGGGCGGCGACGACCTACAATGCTGCTGCCGACCACTTCGACGATGCGCCTCTGCAATTCTGGGCCCGCATCGGCAAGCGAACGATCGACCGCCTGCCGCTTTCTGCCGGCGCTCGCGTTCTCGATGTCGGTTGCGGCACCGGCGCCTCGGCAATTCCCGCGGCCGAGCGCGTGGGGGCGACGGGCCAGGTCACCGGGGTGGATCTCGCGGAGCGGCTGCTGGCGATAGCCCGCAGGAAGGCAGAGGCCCGGCGGCTGGCGAACCTGCGTTTCGATGTCGCCGACATGGAGAAGCTGGGCTTCCCGGATGCCAGTTTCGATGCCGTCGTCAGCGTGTTTTCGATTTTTTTCGTCCCCGACATGGCGAAGCAGGTGCGGGAGCTGTGGCGGATGGTCCGACCCGGCGGATATCTTGCCATCACGACCTGGGGACCGCGCATGTTCCAGCCGGGCACAGCGCTGTGGTGGTCGGCGGTGAGAGAGGTGAGGCCCGACCTGGCAAGCCAGTTGAGCCCGTGGGAGCGCATTGTGGAGCCGCAAGCGCTCCGCGACCTGTTTGGCGAAGCCGGCATATCGGATGTCGAGGTCATAGCGGAGAGCAGCGAGCAGCCGCTGCGTTCACCCGATGACTGGTGGACCGTCGTGCTTGGCTGCGGTTTTCGCTGGACGGTCGAGCAATTGGGGCCGCAGGCGGCCGAGCAGGTCCGCCGGCGAAACCTGGAGCAGATGCGCAAAAATCACGTCGCCGCGATCGAAACCAACGCCTTGTTTGCCGTGGCGCGGAAACCGGAGTCGAGAAACGCCCCGGCCGTGGGCTGCTGATGCGCATCGCCCAGCGTCTGATGGGCACAGCTTAGGCTCCCAAAACCTCGCGCCGAGCATTCGCGGCGCTGGCAACACACCAATTCGTCATGCTTGGCCGGCCGAAGGCCGGGCCGAGCATCCAAGACTTCTTTCTTTGAGCGGCACGAAAGTCGTGGATACCCGAGCTCGTCCCCAAGGCTCGGCCAGTAGGCCCGGCCCGGGCATGACGATCGAGAATGGATCGCCGTCAGTGCGTCTCTACCTTACGGCCTTCTCCATGAAGATGCTGTTCGGGTCGTCGCTCGGGTAATCGCCGAACGAACCGCGGAGCGTGAAGCCCATGGCCTCGAACAGGCCGAGCGCCTCGGGCTGATAGCGGCCGGTTTCCAGGCGCATCCAACGCAAGCCGTGGGGGCGCGTCCCCTGCTCGCGCCGGACCATCCTTTTCTTCCCAAGGCCGAGGCCGCGGCCTTCGGGCGCCACATAGACGCGCTTCACCTCGGCATAGGCATCGCCCACTATCATGATGGCGCCGCAGCCCAGCGCCTTGCCATCGACCTCGGCGATGAAGAATCGCGTATCCGGTTCCGCCAGCCGGTCGATGGCGACAAGGTGATTGCTTTCCATCGGGTAGAGCGAAATCATCAGCGCATCGAGCGCTTCCACCAGCTTGCGCGCGTTCGGCGTACGCGGATCGGCGGGTTCGATGAGGATGTTTTTCATTGACGAGTCTCGGACAGTGCGGTTGCAACCTTCAGCCCCTCGAACACCGCTTCTTCCGCCGTGCGTGGCGCCATCGCATCGCCGATGAGATGCACGGGAATGCTCAAGCGCCGGCAATCGGCGGCGAGCGCGTCGTTGGGCGATCCTGGATAGACGGACACAACCGTATCCACATCCTCCATCACCAAGCTCTCCTGCGAAGGCGTGTGGACGAAGTAGGCGGTGCGCTCTTCCACGCCGTAGAGGCGCATGAAGGGAATGGTTTCGATGCCCAGCTTGAACAGGCGGGCGATGGCTGCATCGCGCGTGTAGTTCTGGATGCTGAAGGCGGCGCACGGCCCGTTGACCGCAAGGCGCACATAGGCACCGTCGGCCGCGAGCTTCTCGGCAACGCCGACACCCACCCAATCGGCCTGCCAGTCATAGACGATGACGCGTCCGCCAACCTTGGCCGTGCCGGCGATGACGTCGTTGGCATGGATGAGACGCTCTTCGCCGGCGCCGCCAAGCTGCGGTAAACGCGGTTTGCTGCCGGTGGCGAGGATCACAACATCCGGGCGCTCGGCGGCAAGCGTCGCGGCAGTCACTTCGGAGCGCGTCTTGATCGTCACGCCGGCGCGCTCCACTTCGCGCGACAGGTTGGTCACGATGCCGCCGAATTCGGCGCGGTGAGGCAGGAGCTGGGCCAGCAGCGCCTGGCCACCCAGCCGTGGTGAACTCTCATACAAAGTCACGGCGTGGCCGCATTCGGCGGCCACCGCTGCCGCCTTCATGCCGCCAGGACCGCCACCTACCACCATGATTTTGCGGGATTTCGTCGCGCGCGGGCGCTTGCCATAGCGGATCTCGCGGCCGCTTTCCGGAAACTGGATGCAGGAGATGGAAAGGCCGAGCTGCGCATGGCCGATACAGGCCTGGTTGCAGGCGATGCAGGCGCGGATGTCGTCTGCCTTGCCCGCCTTCGCCTTGTTGGGCATTTCGGGATCGCAGATCATCGCGCGCGTCATGCCGCAGAGATCGGCACTGCCGCCGGCGATGATGCGCTCGGCTTCCTGCGGCTGGTTGATACGGCCGGCAACGAAGACCGGCTTGCCGATCGCCTGCTTCAAGGTACCGGCAAACGGCGCCAGATAACCAACGGGTACATGCATCGGTGGCACGATATGCTGGGCGCCGGAGGAGGAGGCCGAGGTGCCGGCAATCACGTTGAAGTAGTCGAAGGTCTCTCGCAGCGCGCGACAGATGGTCAGCATGTCGGTCTCATCGGCGCCGGCCATGTCGTATTCGATGCCCGAAAGCCGCAGGCCTACGATCATCTCCGCCGGGACGCGCTTGCGGATGCTGGCCACGGCCTCGCGGGTGAAGCGCAGGCGGTTCTCCAGCGAGCCGCCATATTTGTCGTCGCGCTGATTGATGCCGGCATGCATGAATTGCGAGGGCAGGTAGCCATGGCTTGCCACCACCTCGAGCCCGTCGGCGCCGGCTTCCGCCATGCGCGCGGCAGCATCGCCATAGCCCTGGATGATCTCCTCGATCTCGGCGAGCGAGAACGCGCGCGGCACGATGCGAAAACGCTCGGTCGGCGCACTCGAGGGCGCATAGGCGGGTTGCGTCACCCCATCGCGCCGGGCAAGCAATTCGCGCCCCGGGTGGAAAAGCTGGACGAAGGCGCCGGCTCCGCCGTCATGGATCGCCTTGAACAGCCTGCGGAACATCGGCAGATGGTCATCGGTATTGCCCATCAGCACTTCGCTGGTGTAGCGCGCACTGTCATGGACAGCGACGACCTGCACGATGATGAGTCCGGCACCGCCCTTGGCCCGCGCGCTCTGATAGGCGATCAAATCCTCGCTGGGCGCGCCGTGGCGGCCGAGATCGGTATCATGGCCAGTGGAGAAGATGCGGTTGCGCACTTCCACCGATTTGATGCGGTAGGGCGAGAAGAGGTTGGGAAACGATTGACTCACGCGGCCCAGGCGTCGACCAGACGCTCGATGAAGACCCCGCAGGCCTCGAGCTCGCTGATGGCCACGAACTCGTCGGGCTTGTGCGCCTGGTCGAT
>CAZQLF010000178.1:0-6475 GCA_964594035.1 uncultured Rhodospirillaceae bacterium
TTCAGGAGTTCCGGGGATCAGCTCGGGACGATCGCCGATCCCCGGCGGATCGCTCGGCTGCGGAAGCTCGATGGTGCTGTGCTCGGCTGAGACGCGCAGGCTGCGGATCTCGGGAATTCCCATCGGGACCGGCAATCCCCTATCGATGGTCATCGACTTGAAGCCGGCATCGATGATGATGCGGGTCGGGGTCGGGCGGCTCGTCACCGTCGCCAGCACCGTGAGTGAGCAGGGGAAATCGAGGTGCTGCTGCGTGCGATAATAAATGCCGCCGAGAATAGCGCCCCCGGCCTGGATCTCGGTCACGCCCGGCTGGCGGGCGCAATAGGGGAAGGTTCCGCTGCCCCCGCAACTGACGATGCTGATTTGATGGCCGCGGACCCGGCAAGCCGCGGCGCTCTCGGTCAACAGGGCGATGGCGGCAGCGACGGCGCGCTCCTTTTCGACGGGATCGGCAATCGCAACGGCATGACTCTCCCAGGCCATCAAGCCGACGAAGGCCAGGCTGGCATGACCGGCGACGACATCGGCCAGCGCCAGAACGGGCGCTCCGGGCGCAACGCCCGCCCGCTTCATGCCGATATCCACTTCGATGACGACAGGCAATGTTTTGCCGCAATGCGCCGCCGCGGCGGCCAGTTCGGCGGCGTTCGGTGTGCTGTCCACGGCGACGGTGACGCTCGCCCTGTCGAGCAGTGCCATAAGCCTGGCGATCTTGGCTGACCCGACGATCTGATTGGCGATGAGGTTGCCCTTGTTCCCGGCATCCGCCATGATCTCCGCCTCGCCAAGCTTGGCGCAGGTAACCCCGATGGCGCCTGCCTCAATCTCTTTGCGGGCAATCTCGGGAATCTTCTGGCCCTTGGTATGAGGGCGCCAGGCGACACCATGCTCGCGACAGGTGCGCGCGATCTGCGCAATGCTTTCTTCCATCGCGTCGAGATCGACGATCAGGGCGGGAGTGTCCAGTGCGCTCTTGTCCTGACCGATGACGCTGGTCACCGGTTGCATGCTATGTGCGTCATCCTGCCCGGCCATCGCCTAGCGCGCCGCGGCCCGATAAGCCTGGTCGACCAGCTTCAACGTCTCAATATTGTCGACCGCATCCGTCTCGAACGGCGCGCCGGAGTCGAAACAATCGACAAAATGCGCGATCGTGTTGTCGAAGCTGGCCTGGTAGCCGGCGGCGAGATCGTAATGTTCGCTGCGCGGCCGCGGCCCGATGAGGCGTAGTTCACCTTCGTCAAGGATGGCGCTGGCGATTGTCCCGACGATTTCCAGACGGTCTCCGACGCGTGCCGGATAGCCAGGCGCTGCCATCGTTCCGGTGACGGTGACCGGGGCATCTCGTTCGGTCCGCAACATAATGGTTGCCAATGTCTCACCCTTGACCTCGGCAAGGCTGTGGGCCGTCCGCGCCGCTAAGACATTCAGGGGACCACAGAGATATCGCATGACATCGAGATGATGGATGAGCACTTCGGCGATCATCAGCTGCGCTTCGTTGGCCATGAACGGCTGGCGATCGAGCGCCGGCCGCCGGCCCTCGCTATTGGGCAGCATTCCGGAACCCATCATCGCAAGCTGACCCAGGAGGATGTCACCGAGTTCTCCTTGCGCAATCCATTGGCGAAGGTCGCGATACCAGGGGCGAAACCGCCAATTCTCGTGGACCATGAGCCGGTGCTTGCCGGCGACGCGCCGGATTAGCTCGACGGCCTCGGAAAGGGTGGGCGTCATTGGTTTCTGGCACAGCACGTCGATACCCCTGGCCGCGGCCGCCTCGACATGGCCTGCATGCGTCTGGCGCGGCGAAGCCACGTCCAACGCGTCGATGGCCGTATCCCCCAGCATGGCCGCCGTATCCTGGTAGATCCGCGGTACTCCGAATTCCTCGGCGCGTTTCTGCGCGTGCTCCGTGTTGGGATCGCAGATACCCACGAGTTGCACGCGCGGGCCAAGATTTCGCCAAGCCACCAGATGGTGCCAGCTGATCATTCCCGCCCCAGTCAGTGCGACGCGCAAAGGAGCAGAGTGGGTGGGGCGACGGGTCATTCTTGCTCTCCAAAAACTCAAACAGGGGAACAGTCCCATAGCATCGGTACTGCGGCCAGCCTGCGATTTGGCAACCTAATCCTCATACCGTAGAATTACCGCCGGGATTTCAAGGCGATACCCTGGGGGCACATCATGATGCCATTGAGCGATCTGTTGATCGCGGCCAAGCTCGTCGACCGTCAAAAGGTCGATACCGCCCTGGCACTTCAGGTGCAGCGCCCCACCCGGCTTGCCGACATCCTCGTCGAGATGGGGGCGGTGGACCGCCAGGCGATCGACACCTTCATGGCAAGCCTGCCGCCGGAGCCCGCCAGCATTGCCGAGACCGGAATCGGCGACGTCGAGCTGATCGACCTGCTCATCAAGCTCGTCTATGTCGAGCGCCTGCAAAGCGTCAGCCAGATGACCGATGCGATCAAGCTGCCGCGTCCGCTGGTGTTGGAGCTGGTTACCCAATGCGTCCAGCGCCATCTGCTGCAGGCGACCGGTGCGGAGGGCCAGGTCGGTCTGTTCGACATGCATTACTACCTGACCGATCCCGGCCAGCACTTTGCCAAGGAGGCGCTGCAGCGCTCTCAATATGCCGGGCCCGCACCGGTCTCGCTCGCAGCCTTCACCGAGCGGGTACGCAAGCAGAAGGTAACCAACGAGCCGGTGACCTGGGAGCGCATTCGCGCCGGGCTGGGCTCCCTCACGATTTCCGACACCATGGTGGAAAAGCTTGGGCCTGCACTGAACAGCGGGCGGGCCATGCTGCTTTATGGCCCACCAGGCAATGGCAAGACGTCGATCGCTCTCAGCTTCGCCAGCGTCTTCGCCGACGTGATCTATATGCCCTTCGCCATCGAGGTCGAAGGCCAGATCATGCGCGTCTATGACCCGAATTTTCACCGCTTGCCGATCGATCCCGACCTCCAGGCCCACGGCGCGGCCGCCACACCCTTTCGCCATGAGGGGTTCGATGCGCGCTGGGTTCCCATCCGCCGCCCATTCATCGTGACCGGCGGCGAACTGACGCTGGAGATGCTCGACCTCACCTATGATGCGACCGCCAATTTCTACGAGGCGCCGCTGCATCTGAAGGCGCTCGGCGGTTGCTTCATCATCGACGATTTTGGCCGTCAGATCGTCTCGCCGTCGGCTCTCCTCAACCGTTGGATCGTGCCACTGGAAAGCCGCATCGACTTTCTGAAGCTCCATAGCGGGACAAGTTTTTCGGTGCCATTCGAGGAGATGGTGGTTTTCTCAACCAATCTCGATCCCGAAGACCTGATGGACCCTGCCTTCCTGCGACGGCTGCCTTACAAGCTCGAGGTCGGCGTTCCCACGACCGACGCTTTTCGCGACATCTTTGCCAAGGTGGCGTCGTCGGAGGGGCTCGAGGTGCCGGCCGGCACGGTCGAGTCCGTCATGGACATGATCATCAAAGGCAAAAGCATGGAGCTTGCCGCCTATCATCCGCGCTTCATCGTCGACCAGGTCGTGGCGACCTGCCGCTTCATGAAACAGCCGCCGCATTTCGAGCCGCGCTTTATCGCTTATGCGATCGACAATCTGCGCGTTCGCCGGCCGGCGGGCGATGCGGCAAAAGCTCAGACAAAACCCTACACGGCGGCGCACGCGCAGTAGCGCCTGATATTTCGCTCCGGTGAATTGACCGCGGGATCGCTACATGGAGAAAGGTTCACGGAGCAGTTTGCATCAATCTGCAGGTGCTTCTGCCATGGATGAGAGACGCTGGCCGATGGCGGCTCGCCCGGTTTTTCCATCGGATGGCGCAGCCGCTCCTGCGCGCCTTTCCCTTCCTGAAAAGCGTCGGGCGGCGCATGCCCTAGAAAAGGGCAAGGAGCTATCGACAAAGCCGGGTCGCTTTGCTATATCGCGCCCCTTGCCTCGGCGGGCCGCTAGCTCAGTTGGTAGAGCAGCTGACTCTTAATCAGCGGGTCGTAGGTTCGAATCCTACGCGGCCCACCAGTTTTCCAACTTTCTTCCGACACTGTTTCCCAACTTTTTATCCGCATTTGTTCCACGGGCGTCGTTGGACTTGACGGAAACAAGGCTCTGCCCGCCTATCTGCCGAGGAGTTCAGGTGAACCGATGGGCTGGGTGCTTACTCTGATTGCCGGTAACAACGCTATTGATCTATCGGAGTCGGTCGCTAAGGCATGTACCGCTCTGCAGGCTATCGGTGCAACTGTATCTCACCTTGATTGGCTCTGCTCGCGCACCGCGTGCGACATTTACGTGCCGGAGATAGAGCCCGGTGCCGCCGAAGGCGCTGTTAAGGGTCAGTTAGCGCAGACGCCAATCGACTTCGCCCTTCAGCCGGTTGTAGGCCGCCGCAAGCGTTTGCTGGTTGCCGATATGGAATCAACCATCATTACACGTGAGCTGATTGACGAGCTTGCGAGTCTGGCCGGCCTTGGGCCCGAAATTGCCGAAGTCACGGCCCGCACCATGCGCGGCGAAATAGACTTTTCTCAATCTCTACGCGAGCGAGTGGCGATGCTTGCCGGTCAACCAGCGGAGCTCTTGAGCCAAGTGGAAAAACTCATTGAGCTTACGTCCGGGGCACGCAGGCTCGCTAGAACGATGAGCGCCCACGGCGCGCGAACTGTACTCGTTTCCGGAGGCTTTGATCGCTTTGCGGCCATCGTGGCAGAGCAGTGCGGCTTCGACGAATATCATGCTAACCGTCTCGAAGCCATTTGCGGAAGACTCACTGGCCGCGTTGTCGAGCCCATCATAGACCGAGTGGGCAAGCGTCAGACGTTGGAGCGCATTGCGCGTCAAATCCACGTGCCTCTCGATGCGTGTGCTGCCGTTGGAGACGGCGCAAATGACATTGACATGTTACGATACGCGGGGCTTGGCGTTGCATTTCATGCGAAGCCGGTGGTGGCCGCTGCTGCGCGCTTCCGTCTCAATCATGCCGATTTGACTGGCCTGCTTTACCTACAGGGCTATCACTCCACCGAGACAAGGGAGTAGTTTCTTGTTTTCGCCTCTTAAGCCGACGAGACAGCCTAGGCGCCCCTTTTTTTCTTCTGGCCCCTGCGCGAAGCGGCCGGGTTGGTCAATCGATCTTCTGGACCGGGCTTGTCTCGGCCGTTCGCATCGGTCTGCCGCCGGCAAGGCCAAGCTTGGAGAGGTGCTCGAGCGAAGCCGGAACCTGCTACGCCTTCCACCAGATTGGCGTCTAGGCATCGTGCCGGGATCCGATACCGGCGCCGTGGAAATGGCGATGTGGTCGCTGCTGGGAGCGCGCGGGGTCGATATCCTGGCCTGGGAAAGCTTTGGTAAGACTTGGCTGAGCGATGTTACGCAGCAGCTTCGCTTACCGGACGTCCGCAAATTCGAGGCGCCTTATGGACAATTGCCGGTCCTCGGCGCCGTCGATTTTAGCCGTGATGTTGTCTTCACGTGGAATGGCACCACCTCGGGTGTCCGAGTGCCGAATGGTGACTGGATTCCAGTCGTCCGCGATGGTCTGGTAATCACAGATGCTACTTCAGCAGCCTTTGTCATGGCACTTCCATGGGAGCGGCTCGATGTCGCCACCTGGTCCTGGCAAAAGGCGCTTGGCGGTGAAGGCGCTCACGGCATGCTAGCCCTAAGTCCGCGAGCCGTTCACCGGTTGGAGACTTACAAGCCGACTTGGCCGTTGCCGAAGGTGTTTCAGCTCACGGCGAAGGGCAAGCTCAACGAGGGAATCTTCCAGGGTGAGACGATCAACACGCCATCGATGTTGGCCGTTGAAGATGCCCTGGATTCGCTGCGGTGGGCCGAGTCTGTTGGTGGTCAAGCGGGCCTTATGCGGCGAACTGAGGCAAACTTCGCGGTGATTGCCGATTGGGTCGCGAGGACCTCCTGGATCGATTTCTTGGCGGAGGATTCAGCGAGCCGATCGCCGACGTCCGTGTGTCTCAAAATCACCGATCGCCGATTTACGGCCCTTGATCCTGATAGGCAATCGAAGTTCGTGATCAGCCTTGCCGACCGGCTCGAGAAACTGGGCATTGCCTTCGACATTGCTGGCCATCGGGACGCGCCGCCGGGCCTTCGGATCTGGGCCGGTGCAACGGTGGAGAGTGACGATTTGGAAGCGCTTTTGCCTTGGCTCGACTGGGCTTTTGCCGAGCTCGCCGCTGAGATGGTGGGGGTCCAATGAGCCAGACGGGAACACTCTGATGCCGCGCGTTTTGATTGCCGACGACCTTAGTCTCCGTGCTGCAGAAATCCTTCGCGAGAGTGGGAAAGAGGTCGATGTCAGGACCGCGCTCTCGCCCGAAGCGTTGGAAAAGACGAACGCCGACTATGACGGCGTTGCTGTGCGCTCGGCAACCAAGATTACCGCACCGATCAACGGATCCGGAAAGAGGCGAAATGTTAACCGCAGGGCTGGGAATTAACTAGG
>CAZQLF010000179.1:0-4101 GCA_964594035.1 uncultured Rhodospirillaceae bacterium
CCTGCAGGGTGCTGCCCGGCGAGGGCTTCGACCCCCTGGCGGGGCTGCAGACGGTAGCCGAAGAACGCTGCACGGCGCTGCATGGCGTACCCACCATGTTCATCGCCATTCTCGATCATCATGATTTCGACAAGTTCGACCTCTCGAGCCTGCGCACCGGGATCATGGCGGGCAGTCCCTGCCCCATCGAGGTGATGAAGCGCTGCACGACCAAGATGCATATGCGGGAGATCACCATCGCCTATGGCATGACGGAAACAAGCCCGGTCAGCTTTCAGAGCTCGACCGACGATCCCATCGAGCGGCGGGTCTCGACCGTCGGGCGCATTCTGCCGCATCTCGAGGTCAAGATCGTCGATGGCGACGGCCGAATCGTGCCGCCGGGCACGCCGGGCGAACTTTTAACCCGCGGCTACTCTGTCATGTGCGGCTATTGGGACGACGAGAAGCGCACGCACGAAGCGATCGATACGGCGCGCTGGATGCATACCGGCGACCTCGCGACCATCGATGCGGAGGGCTATTGCAACATCGTCGGCCGCATCAAGGACATGGTCATCCGCGGCGGCGAGAACGTCTACCCGCGCGAAATCGAGGAGTTCCTTTACAAGCATCCCAAGATCGTCGACGTCCAGGTCTTCGGCGTGCCCGACGCGAAGTACGGCGAGCAGCTCTGCGCCTGGATCCGGCTGCATGAAGGCGAAAAGCTGTCTGTCGAGGACGTCAAGGGCTTCTGCGAAGGACAGATCGCCCACTACAAAATTCCCCATATCGTGCGCTTCGTCGACGCCTTCCCGATGACCGTCACCGGCAAGGTGCAGAAGTTCGTCATGCGCAAGACGATGATCGAGGAGCTCGGCCTCAGCGAGGCGAAGACTGCCTGAGGCGATGCGGTCCGGCCCAAATTAACAAAAGGCAATTTGCCAGCGTCTGATCGCCTCACTTGAAAACAAGTGAAGCGTGAATCAGCCGCTGCTCAATTAATTTCGAGCAAGATTCACGGGTCAGGTTGGGACACAAGCTGACCCGATCTTGCTCGCGCTGATATCACCCCATACCTGCACGCGCGAACCTTCCCCGTCCTGCGCGCGCCGCAAGGCGGAAATGTCGAGTGAGCAACACAATTTCTGAAGCGCGACACTATTGTGTCATTCAGCAATGTCGTTGCCCACCACCACGATCGAACCCCATACAGACCGCCCGCCGATCGTACTGCCGCTGATCGTTGCCTGCGCGCTGTTCATGGAAAACCTCGATTCCACGGTCGTTGCCACGTCTCTGCCCGCCATGGCGCGCAGCCTGGGCGAGAACCCGCTGACGCTCAATGTGGCGATGACCTGCTACCTGATGAGCCTCGCGATCTTCATTCCGGCGAGCGGTTGGCTGGCCGACCGGTTCGGCGCGCGCGATGTCTTCGTTTCTGCCATTGGCCTGTTCACGTTGAGCTCGCTTGCCTGCGGCATCGCCCAGAACCTGCCTGAGATGATAACGGCGCGCATTCTCCAGGGCATGGGCGGCGCCATGATGACGCCGGTCGGTCGGCTCGTGCTGCTGCGGACGGTACCGAAGCACCAGCTTGTCCAGGCATTGAGCTATGTGACGATGCCGGCCCTCATCGGCCCGGCCATCGGTCCGCTGGTCGGCGGTTTCATCACCACCTATTCCAGCTGGCGTTGGATCTTCTACATCAACCTGCCCATCGGCATTCTCGGCATGGCTCTCGCCATGCGGCTGATCCCCAATGAGCGCCAGCCCGATCACGGGCCTGCCGATATCCGCGGCCTCGTCCTCAGTGGCGTGGGCCTCGGCTTCATGGCGCTGGGGCTCGACAACGTCGGGCGCGGGTCACTGCCCGGCGCGATCGAGATTGCGACGATCGCCGTCGCCCTCACCTGCTTCGTGTTTTTTGCGCGCCACGCGCGCCGATATCCTTCGCCGGCGATCGATCTCAAGCTGCTCGACCTGCCGACGTTTCGTGCCTCGATCCTCGGCGGTTCGCTGTTCCGCATTTCCATCGGCGGCATTCCCTTTCTATTACCCCTGATGTTCCAGGTGAGCTTCGGCCTCACGCCGTTTCAGTCCGGTTCGCTCACCTTCGCTGCAGCGCTGGGTGCGCTTTTCATGAAAGCGGTGGCACCGCCCATCGTGCGCCGCTTTGGCTTCCGCCGGTTGCTGGTCTGGAACGCGCTCATTTGCGCCGTCATGCTGGCGGTCTATGGACTATTCCGCCCCGCCTGGCCGCATATGCTGATCATCGGCCTGCTGCTGGTGACCGGCTTTTTCCGCTCGCTCCAGTTCACCTGTATCAATGCCGTCGGGTATTCCGACGTTCCCCAGGAGCGGATGAGCCGGGCCACCAGCCTCTCCAGCGCCGCCCAGCAATTGTCGCTCAGCGTCGGCGTGGCGCTCGCCGCGGCCACGCTGGCCCTGCTCAACCCTCACTACGCCACCGACGTGTTGAAGCCCGGCGATTTCACGCCGGTTTTCTTTGCGATGGCCTGCCTGTCGCTGATCTCCATCTACTTCTTCCAGGCGCTGGCCCATAACGCCGGCCAGGAAGTCAGCCGCTACCAGCCCGAAGGCAAATAGCCCTTTCGCAAAACGTTAACCGCCGTCGACTTGCCAGCAACGACCAACTGTTGCGAAATTGGCACGTCGTGCGGCCTCTCGGCCGTGCCTCTGCGATTCCTCATACTTAACACCCCGTTTTCCCTTATATTTTTCGCGGGCTGGGCAAAACCGGCAGCGCGGGAGGAAAGAGAAAGAATGTCGAGTCATCGCCCTGTCAGCCGAAGATTTGCCTTGGCCTGCGGGGTGAGCCTCCCCCTCCTTCTCGCCGCCTGCGGTGGCGCCAAGGTTACGCATGAGGGCTCCATTGGCCCGACGCCATCCGCGCGGCCCGCGACAATCTATGTGGCCGATTTCGATCTCGATGTGGGCGAAGTTCAGTCTCAGGGAATAGGCTCCGTCGTGGCGGACAACACGATTATCGGAAGCCTGCCGCACCCGCTTGGCCTTCTGCCGTCGGACAAGCAGACCACGGCCCATCATCTGGTCGATCTGATGGCCACGTCCCTGGTCAAGGATCTGACCAGCGAAGGCTTCCAGGCGCAGCGGATCTCAGCTGATGCTCCGCTGCCGGCGGATGGCTGGCTGCTGCGCGGCGTCTTCACCGAGGTCGATGAGGGCAGCCGGCTGCGCCGCGCCATCATTGGCTTCGGCGCGGGCAAGACGGATCTGCAGGTCATAACCAAGCTGGACGACCTTCTCGCAGGCCCGCCCCAGCCCTTCTACGAAGTCGATACGGCCGCCCATAGCGGCAGCATGCCGGGCGCCATCGTGACCATGAGTCCGGCGGCCGCGGCTCTGAAGTTCGTCATCGCCAAGGGCGATCTGGACCGCAACACACGCGACACCGCAACCCAGATCGCCAGGACCGTGGCAGCGCAAGTGCCACGCTAGCGAAGGATAGCGCGGGCGGCACGGCATCCGCCGCCAGATAGGACCAGTCAACGGATTGATGAGCGAGGGTTCGGGGGTAAGGCAAATACTGGCTGAGAGAAGCCGACGGAGCGCCGCCTTGCGGCGGTCGCACTGAGTGCGCCGCTTCTACCGCTACGCCCGCCGCTCCCTCGCAGGACCGCTGCTGTTCCTGGCGGCCGGCTTCATTGCCGTTCCTGTCGCGATCTATCTGACCTTCCAGCAGGCCGAACATGATCGTCAGGCCCTGCTGATCCGCACCGCCCACGCCCAAGGGCTCATCGTCGCCAATTCCATCGCGCCGATCCTCAGCACCGGCGGTGACCGCAAGGCATTCGACGAGGCGGCCACCGACCTCGCCCGGTTTGCCATTGGCCAGGCCCGCGTCCGGCCTGTGTTCCGGCCAGCGAAATTGACGGGCTCCTCGGTGACCTGGTCGGGACACGTCGCGTTGTTGACCTCGCCCGTATTCATGTCGAGGGAGAGGCTGTCGATGTTCAGCGCGGCGCACCAGCGGACGCCGTCGCAGCTGTTGCCCGCAGGCCACGGCACCCAGCCCGGCGGATAGAACTGCATCTCCATGAACGCGGCGCCCGGGTGCTTGCCGATGTAGTTCGGCGA
>CAZQLF010000179.1:4111-6470 GCA_964594035.1 uncultured Rhodospirillaceae bacterium
TTTGCCATTGGCCAGGCGCGCGTCCGGCTGTTGTTCCGGCCAGCGAAATTGCAGGGCTCCTCGGGCTTCTATCTGGTGGCGGGCGCTCCCCGCAGCGACGCCGACGATATGGGCCTGACCCAAGAGGGACTCATCCGCCAGGGCGTGCTCGACGATTTGACGCCTTCCTGCACGCCAGCCCATGCGCCGGCGCGCCGCTATCGAGAAGGCCCCGGTGGGGTGGAATTCCTTGCTGCCATCGCGCCCGTGGCAACACCGGCGGGTTGCTGGGCGATCGTCTTTTCCTATCCCACGGCGGAACTGCTGGGCCCCGAAAGCGCCCTTCCCCTGTGGCAGAGGGTCGAGCTGCACCGTGCAGCCCTCATCTATCTCGGGCTTGCCATCGTCACCCTGCTGGTTTTTGTGACCATCCGCCGCAATGTGCTGGAGTTCGGCCGGCGTGCCCGGCAGCTACGCTTGGGCAGCGACCGCGACGAGAATTTCTTTGTCGAGCACAACGAACTGATCGAACTGCATAGTGTGGCCGAGGAGCTTGACCGCATGGTGGCGACCCTCAGCCAAAGCGCGGAAAGCATCCGCCGGCGCGCCGAAGACAATGTCGACGCTTTCAAGACGCCGATCGCGGTGATGCGTCAGTCGCTGGAGCCGTTCCGTCGCGATGCGGGCGGCGAGGATCAACGGGGTCGGCGCGCGGTGGAGGTATTGAGCCAGGCGGTGGAGCGGCTCGACAAGCTGATCGACGATGCAAGGCGGGCGGACGAAGCCGCCGCCGAGCTTCTCGATCCACCGCGCCGCCCGATCAACCTTGCCCGGCTGCTACGGCACGTCGCCCGCAGCTACGCTGCCCTCGCCGAGCGCCGCCAAATCATCTTCGCCAGCAGCCTGCCGGAAGGGCCCATGGTGCTGGGCAGCGAAGGGCTGATCGAAACCGCCGTCGAAGCCGTGCTGGACAACGCGGTCAGCTTCTGTCCGCCGGGTGGACGCGTGGAACTTCACCTTCACCGCCGTGGCCTGCGTGCCGTGATCGCCGTGGCCAATAACGGGCCAATCATCCCAAGCCAATACAGCCATTCCATTTTTGAGCGGGGATTTTCGATGCGCGCACCGGGCGCCGCAAATCACGAAGGCAAGCCCCATGGGGGCATCGGGCTTTGGGCCACGCGGCGCAATCTTCAGGCGCTGGGCGGTACCATCGTCGCCCAGAACGTGCCTGGCGAAGGGGTGTTGATGCTGCTCGACCTGCCTCTGGCAGGCACACCGCCGACGGCCCGCCAGCTTCGCCGGCTCTGGATCCTGGGCGCGGCCCGCATCAGAGACCAGGCGCGCTTCTAACGGTCGGCGAAGGCGAGCTTGGCACCCAGAGCAACGAAGGCCGCGGCAAAGCTGCGGCGCATCCAGACCAGCACGTTCGGACGCGAAATGACGTGGCGGCGGATGGAGGCAGCGAAGAACCCGTAGCCGATGAAGACGACCAACGTCACCAGCATGAAGACGACGCTGAGCTCCAGCATGCGCGGCAGCGGATGCAGCTCATGGCTGGGCACGAACTGCGGCAGGAAGGCAAAGAAGAAGATCGAGAGCTTCGGGTTCAGGATATTGATCAGGATCGCATGCACGATGACCTGACGGACCGAGCGGGCATCCACATCTTTCTCGATGCGTAGCGCGCGCTGCTCGCGTAGCGCGTTCCAGGCCATATAAAGAAGATAAGCCACGCCCAGATACTTAAATGTCTGAAAGGCGAGCGCGCTGGCATGCAGCAGGGCCGCCAGGCCTAGGATCGCGGCCGCCATGTGCGGCACGATGCCGAGCGTGCAGCCGAAGGCGGCCACGACGCTGGCGCGCGAGCCGCGTGAAAGTCCCGCCGCCATGGTGTAAAGCACGCCCGTGCCCGGCGACGCGACGACGATCAGCGTGGTCAGCAGGAAGCTCCAGGAGATGGCGCTCAGCATGTGGTGAGCCTACTCGGGCCCATGCTTCGCTTTCAATAGAGCTTCGGTCCCTGCCGGTCGAGGCACCTCAGCGGGAGGGCGGCGCAAGAGCGGGGAAGCCCGCTGCAAAAAAATGAGAATGAAACGCGCGGCTTGACCGTTGTCTCTCCCGGTCCCCGGCACACCTTGGTTCAACTCCTTTGGGGACGGGGGTCTCATCTCTACAGCTACCGTGACAATTCGAGGCGCCGAACACTCCGGGGGCCGCCTAACCAACCGACGCGTGGCACTCGTCGAGGAGAACCCCATCATCAGGCCGGCCCTCGAGGAGGCGCTGCGGCGGGCTGGTGCGCGGGTCGTCACGCTCTCCGACGTGGAGGTGGGCGTTGCCGCCCTGGGGCTCGGCGTGCCGATCGACCCGGCGCTCG
>CAZQLF010000180.1:0-6458 GCA_964594035.1 uncultured Rhodospirillaceae bacterium
GCTTGGCATAGAACACCCAGCCCAGGATGCTGACGGCGATGTACATGTTGATGAGGCCGGGCCCGAGCATGGCGACGATGGCGATGACGATCACCAGGAAGGGAAACGTCACGACGAGGTCGACCAGCCGGCCGAACAGCGCATCGAGCCAGCCGCCATAGAACCCGATCAGCGCGCCGACGATGGTGCCGAAGATCAGTGGAAACAGCGTGCAGAAAAGCGCGATCTGCAGATCGACCCGGGTTGCCCAGATGACCCGGGACAGCACATCGCGCCCGAAATTGTCGGTGCCGAAGGGGTGCGTCCAGCTCGGCGGGGCGGAGAGATGCTGGTAGTCGAAAGCGATCGGGTCATAGGGCGCAAAGAACCCTGGAAACAGGCTGAACAGCAGGAAGACGCCAAGGATGGCGACGCCGATGCCAAGCGAAAGCCGCCGGCGGCCGCCCACGCGCAGGATCGAGGTCGTGGCAAGCGTAATGCTCATCGGCGTGCAATCCGCGGATCGAGGGCCGCCTGGGCGATGTCGGTCGCCAGGAAAACGAGCGACACCAGAATAGCGAGCGCCAGCGTCAGCCCCTGGATGACCGGATAGTCGCGGCCATAGATGGACTCGATCATCAGCCGGCCGACGCCGGGAATGGCGAAGACGGATTCGGTGATCACAGCACCGCCGATCAGCGTGCCGATATTGAGGCCGAATAGCGCCACGGTGGAGATCAACGCGTTGCGCAACACATGGCGGCCCAGCACCAGGCGGCTGCGCAAGCCCTTGGCCCGGGCGAAATCCACGTAGTCGGCGCTCATCACATCGATGATGCTGTTGCGCAGGTTGCGCATCAGCACAGCGGAGAGGCTGAGGGCCAGCGTCAGCGCCGGCAGGAACAGATGATAAAGGTCGGAGCCCAGATTGTCGGAGAAGCCGCCCACCGGAAACCAATGAAGACCGACTGCCAAGAGGCGCAGGAGCACGAGCCCCAGATAGAAGACCGGCATGGAAAGGCCAATCTGGAACAGCACCCGGATCACGGTATCGGTCTTGCCGTTGCGGTTGAGCGCCGCGGCGAAGGCCAGGGGTACGGCGAGCAGGAGCGAGAGCAGCCCGGCGAAGGCGCTAAGCAGGAGCGTCACCGGCAGACGCTGGAGGATCAGGCTCATCACCGGCACCTTCAGGATGATGGAGTCGCCGAGATTGCCCTGGAAGAAATTGCGCAGGAAAAAAAGAAACTGGACCGGAACGGGCTTGTCGAGACCGTATTGAGCGTTAAGGCGGATGACATCGGCGTCCGTCGCCTTGATCCCCAGGATCGCGCTGAAAGGATCGCCTGGCAGCAGGCGCACCAGTACGAAGGCGACGACCATGATCAGCAGGAAGGTCGGGATGATCTGGATCAGCCGGACAACGAGATAGTTGAGGCTCACGGCACCCCCATGCTGCCGGCGCGCCGCCCCGTTTGGCGTTTAGAAGGGACGGCGTCCAGGAAAAGGCGCCGCCGGGAGCCATCTGGCTCCCGGCGGCTGACCCATCCTCAATGGCCGTTCAGCTTACTTCTCGATATAGGCGCCCGAGAAGATGTTGTTGCCGAGCGGGATCTGGTTGAACCCCTTGACCGTCTTCCTCAGCGCGACAGGGTAGGGCGACTGGTAGAGGAAGACGATCGGCGGCGCTTCCATGTAGCGGGCCTGGATCTTCTTGTAGAGATCGGCGCGCTTGGCCGCGTCGGGCTCCTTCTGCCCGGCGTCGTACCAACCCTCGATATCCTTATCCTCATAGCCGCTGTGCAACGACTGGATGTTGCGGAAATCGGCGAAGTACGAGGTGATTTCGCTGGGGTCGGCGATGTCGTCGGTCCACAGCGAGCAGCGCATCTGGAAGTCACCGGCCCGGTACTTGGACGTACGCGTGGCGTTGTCCACCTGGTCGATAACGAGCTTGACCCCCACCGCGCCCCACATCTGCTGCAGGGTGGAGAGGATCGCGGTTTCATCGGCACTGCCGGCAAGCGCCAGGGCATGGATTTCGGCGCCATCGGCAATGCCCGCCTGCTTCAGCAGGTCCTTCGCCTTGACGGGATCATAAGGATAGGCGGGACCATCGCCGGAAACGAGCGGCGTGGCCGAGGACATGAACGAAACCGTCGGGCTGCCCACGTCGAAGGTGACGATCTTGATCAGCGCCGGCTTGTCGACGGCGTAGTTCAAAGCCTGGCGGACCTTGGGATCGGACAGGATGTTCTTCGATCCGTCCTTCAGCGTCGGGCGAACCATCATGGTGATGAACTCGACCTTGGTCGAGGGGAACAGCGCCATGTTCAGGTTCGGATCGTTCTTCAATTCGGCGACCCGGGCATAGGGGATCAGCTCGGCGGCGTCGACCTCGCCCGCCTGCAGCTTCAGGATGCGGGTGGCGTCATCGGGGATGACCGGGAAGTCGACTTCGTCGAGATAGGGCAGCGGCTTGCCGTCTTCCCCCATCTGCCAATAGTACGGGTTGGCCTTCAGCACCATCTGGGTTCCGCGCTGCCAGCTGTCGAACATGAAGGGGCCGGAGCCGACGGGATGTTCGGCAAAAGCCTTGACCTTGTCGTCGATGGTGGCGCCGGCCTGGGCCATCACCAGCTTGCTGGGCAGGATCGCGGTGTTGAAGGTGGCGATGCCGGATGCCAGCGTCGGATCGGGATTCTTCAGATGCAGCACGATGGTCTGCGGATCCTTGATCTCGACGGAATCGACGCTCCCCAGGATGAAGCTCCAGATGCCTTCCTTGGGATCGCGTGCGCGATCGAGGTTCCACTTGATGTCGTCGGCCGTGATCGGCGAGCCATCGGAGAACTTCGTGCCCTGGCGCAGGGTCAGGGTCATGGAGAGCCCGTCATCGGCGACCTTGTAGTCGCTGGCGAGACCGGGGACGACGCCCTTGCCGTCGGCGGTGGGCTGCAGGAGCGTGTCGAAGAGATTGGTCATGATCCAGATGTCGACGTTGGCGTCGGTCAGCACCGGATCGAGCTGCAAGGAATCGGCGTAGCGGGCGTAAATCAGCTTTCCGCCGCGGTTGACCGCTTCGGCATTCGCGGTCAGGCCGAGCAGCACGCCGACCATCAGCAGCAATCGTAACCCTCGGTTCATCGGAAGACCTCCCTAGCGAAAGAGAACGGCTTGGTTTGCTCGATATTGTTATAGTCCGGTATGACACCATGGCCTTTCGGCCCTGTCAACGAAACCGCCCGCCGGACTCCAAACTTGCCCGAGTCGTGAGACCGGTATCATTGAAGCCGTTGATCTGACTCAAGAAAATTGTACAAATCAAGAACGGTAGCAGGGCACCGGCCTTGGCTTGAAGGTGGGCTGGTGTTATAGTATACGATAACACAACGCCCAAAAAAGCCGTGATGCCCTTCAACATCGATCCCGACTTGCCGGTCCCCTTGGGCAGCCAGCTTCGCGGGGTGATCGAGTATGGGATCGTCTGCGGGCAGCTGGCGCCGGGATTGCGCCTGCCGCCGGTGCGAGCGATGGCAAGCCAGCTTGGCATCGCGCCCATGACCGTCCGCCAGGTCTATAAGAAGTTGACGGCAGCTGGCCTGCTGGAAACCAAGCCCGGCCCCCGCACCTTCGTTTCCACCTCCATGCTGGCCCAGGTGAAGCCGCAGATCCTGGAATTGCAGCCGCGCGTCGACGCCCTCCTGGACGATGCTGCGGCCGCCGGTCTTACCGGTGCGGATCTGGTTGCCCTGCTGAACGCCCGCATCAACCGGCGCAATCGCGCGGCCCGGGGTTTGCGTCTCGTCTTCGTCGGTATTTTCGAGGAGGCAACCCGCGCCTATGGCGTGGATATCCAGTCGCACCTGCCCGCCGGCGACAGCATCCAGACGACGACGCTCGGCGCCATCACCAGTGATGATCTTGCCCGCAAGCGCGCGATGAATGCCGATCTCGTGCTGACGCTCGCCAACCGCAAGAATGAGCTGCAGGAAATCCTGGGTCGGAAGAAACGCATCATGGGCGTCAGCTACATTCCTTCGGAGCGCACGCGCACCATGCTGGCCCAGATCGATCCACTGGCGCGCGTGGCGATCGTCTCCACCTTTCCCGAATTCCTGCCTTTCATGAAGGCGGGCGTGCAGCGCTTCGCGCCCCATGTGCATGACATCCGCTCGACGATCTTGGAAAGCCCGGACCTGGCGCAGGTGCTGCAGGGCACCGATGTCGTGGTACGTGCGTCGGGCTCCGAGCGCGTCATCGACATGCTGCCGCCCGACACACCCTCCTTCGAATACCGGCACACGCCCGATCCGCGCGAGATCGACCAGGTGCTGCTGCCCATGCTGGAAGAAATCCGCGGCCGGCTTGCCGGCCAGCCCATCGCCGCCCCATCAGCGGCCCTCAGGAGGTCCCATGAAAATTAAGGACATGAACTGGATGCAGGTCGAGGACTACCTGAAGCGCGACAACCGCGCGATCCTTCCCGTGGGCAGCACCGAGCAGCATGGCTATCTCAGCCTGATGGTCGATTGCATCCTGTCGGAACGGGTTGCCGTCGATGCGGCCGAGCCGAC
This sequence comes from uncultured Rhodospirillaceae bacterium, assembly GCA_964594035.1. Classification (GTDB taxonomy): domain Bacteria; phylum Pseudomonadota; class Alphaproteobacteria; order Dongiales; family Dongiaceae; genus DASXQK01. Next base: position 4,554 of record CAZQLF010000180.1, read on the forward strand.
CGGCGTTCCCGTCTTCCCGACGGTCAATTACGGCATCACGCCCTATTTCCGCGCCTTTCCGGGTTCGATCTCGCTGCACCTGAAAACCTATGTCAGCCTCATCGAGGACATCCTGAACTGCATGTTCGAGCAAGGGTTCCGCAACATCATGATCGTCAACGGCCATGGCGGAAACATGCCGGCCGCAACGCTGACGCAGGAGTGGATGATCGATCACCCGGGCACGCGGGTGAAGTTCCACAACTGGTACAACGCGCCCAAGGTGTGGAAAAAGGTGCAGGAGATCGATCCGGTCGCCTCCCACGCCTCGTGGATGGAAAATTTTCCCTGGACGCGGCTCGAGGGTGTGACGCAACCCAGCCAGCAGAAGCCGATGGTGAAGTTCAGCCGCGAAGGTGGCGATAGCGCCAAGGATATGCGCAAGAAGCTCGGCGACGGCAATTTCGGCGGCTATTACGAGCGGCCGGATTCCGAGTTGATGGCGCTCTGGGATGTGGCCGTGCTCGAGACCCGCGAGATGATCGAAAGCGGCTGGTAAGGAACCATCATGGCCGGCCCGATCCTGATCTGGGGCACTGGCGCCATTGGCGGAACCGTCGGCGCCTATCTGCATCGTGCAGGCGATGCGGTGCATTTCGTCGACCGCGCCGGCGATCACGTGGCGGCGATCAATCGCGATGGGCTGCAGATCACTGGCCCCATCGAGGAATTCAAGGTGCGCGCACCCGCTTCGCTGCCGGGCGACGTGAAGGGCAAGTTCGATACGATCTTCCTCTGCACCAAAGCACCCGACACGGCGAGTGCAACCGATACGCTTGCGCCCCATCTCGCCGAAGGCGGGTGCGTCGTCTCGCTGCAGAACGGCCTCAATGAACAGCTGATCGCCGAAAAGATCGGTGCCACGCGCACCATCGGCGCGTTCATCAACTTCGGCGCCGATTATCTGTCGCCTGGCGTCGTGACCTATGCCGGCCGTGGCGCCGTGGTGATCGGCGAGCTCGACGGGGCGACCACGCCGCGCATCCAGCAGCTGCATCGTCTGCTGAAGAAGTTCGATGACCGCGCCGTGCTGACGGGGAATATCTGGGGCTATCTGTGGAGCAAGCTCGCTTATGGCGCGCTGCTCTTCGCAACGGCGCTGACCAACGATGCCATCGCCGATGTGCTGGCGTCGCCCCGGCATCGCGCATTGCTGATCGCCCTCGCCCGCGAAGTTGAAAACGTCGGCGTGACCGCGCGCGTGAAGCTCGAATCCTTCAATGGATTCGATCCGACGGCCTTCCTGCCGGGCGGCAGCCTCGCTGCCGCGAATGCTTCGCTGGACGAACTTGTCGCCTTCAATCGCCGCTCGGCCAAGACCCATAGCGGCATCTGGCGCGATCTCGCCGTGCGCAAGCGCAAGACCGAGGTCGATTTCCAGATGGGGGCGATTGTGAAAGCGGGCGTCCAGTACAAGGTGGCGACGCCCATCACCGCACGGCTCATCGAACTGATCCACGATATCGAGAACAGCAAGCGGCCGCTCGCCTGGTCGACCCTCGATACCCTGGGCAAAGTCCTGCCACGCGGATCGGCAGCATGAAGATTTCCTTCGAAGGCAGGCGCGCCATTGTCACCGGCGCGGGCCACGGCTTCGGCCGGGCGATCGCGAAAGCTTTCGCCGAAAACGGCGCGCAGGTCTGGGCCTGCGATGTGAATGCCGACGGGCTGCAGGCGACGCGCGAGCTGATCGGCGCGACGTGCGAAGTGCGCACGGTCGATATCTCGCAGCAGCCGGACGTGGCGGCCTTCGTCAATGAGGCAGCGGGCGACGGCACCGTCGACATTTTGGTGAACAATGCCGGCGGTGTGCGCGGCCAGGTGGGCCGGCCCATCGAGGAGATCACACCGGCGGGCTGGCAGGAC
>CAZQLF010000181.1:0-6437 GCA_964594035.1 uncultured Rhodospirillaceae bacterium
ATTGGCAATGGCGATACCAGGATTGGAAATCCCGAAATCCGCGAGCAAGGCAAGGCTCTCCGCTTCATCGAGCGCACGTGCCTCGGTCAGGCGCTTGCGCCAGCGCGCCACGATGCCCGCGGCTGATGCAGCCGGTGCTGCCAGCGGCGGCAGGGCACGGAAATCGCGATAGGCAAAAGCATGGCGGATGGCGAGGAACAGGTTCTCTGTACCTTCGATGCTGACCATGCCCGATTTGCCGAGGTGCGTCAGGAGATCGCGACTCATCAGATGGGTCCAGTGATGGCCGATGACGACCGGCTTGTCGCTTTTGGCGTCGACCTCGACGGCGAGGCCGGCGAACGCCTCGCTCAGTGGATCCCGGTCGTTGCTCACATCGGTGATCAGCACGCCGATGGCCGAAGCCGGGTCGTCCACAACCGCCTGCAGGCAATCCCGGAAAATTCCCTTGGCGTCCTGGCCGGTACCCCAGGCATCGACCGGGTTCACCGGCTCGAGCCCGTATTCCAGGCGGTTGCGCAGCTTCTGCTCGGTCTCGGCATTGATCCTGGCGATCGGCACGCCGAGCTCGGAAGCAAGATCGAGGAAGAGGCCGCGCGCGCCGCCGGAATCGAGCACCGCCGCCACGCCGCCTATCTTCACACGTTTCTTCGCCGACATGAGGGTGGCCGTGGCCATCAGTTCGTCGACGGTGCGCACCCGCAGGATGCCGTACTTTTCGAACAGCGCTTCATAGGCTGCGTCATTGCCGGTGATGGCGCCGGAATGGCTGATGGCAAGGCGTGCTGCTTCCGCGGTCTTGCCGACCTTGAGCGCCACGACAGGAATGTCACGGGCGATGGCCTTTTCCAGGGCCGCGCTGAACCCCGCCGGATCGCGCACCGTCTCCAGGAAGGGCGCGATGACGCGGGTCGTCTCATTCTCCAGCATGTAATGCATGAAGTCGGCCGCGTTGACGACAAGCTCCTGGCCCGGCGAGACGAACAGGCTATAGGCCATCCGGCGATCATTGGCGGCGAGCGAGAGGAACAGCGAACCCGAATGGCTGATGAGGCCGACGGGGCCGGGCTCAAGCTTGCCTGCCTCATACCAGCCGGCGCTCACGTTTCTTGCCGGGTGATAGAAGCCCATGCAATTCGAGCCGCAGAGCGGCATGCCCGCCTCGCGGCAGATGCGCCGAAGCCGCTCGGTCAGCAACGGAGGCTTGTCGCCCTCCAGATAGGCACTCGCAAAGATCGTTGCCGCACCGCAGCCCGTGGCGACAGCAAGTCGCATCTGTTCTTCAAGCTGCGCGTTGGCGACCGCCATGATGACCAGGTCGGCCGGCTTGGGCAGTTCGGCGAGCGAGGGGTAGCATTGAAGGCCCAGGATCTCCTTCTGGTTGGGATTGACCGGATAGACCGGGCCATCGAACCCCTGGGCCAGGGTTTGGCTGAGCGTCGTGCGGCCGAAGGAGCCAGCCCGCGCCGAGGCGCCGACGATGGCGATGGATCGCGGTTCCAGCAGCGGTTTCAACCACCTGGAATTGAAACCGGTTTCGGCGGTCAGGCGCTGGGGCTGGGTCACGCGGGAGGCAACCGGAGAGATTGCACCATGGCGATGCTCGACACTGGTAAGCTTTGATGCGCTCGCTTACGATAGTCAGCGGCAGCCGAGGATGCAAATTCGGCCCCGGTACAACGCGGCGCACCGAACGCATCGTATGGCCGAAACAAAACAACAAGCCCACGGGCACACAAACGTGGCGCATCGTGGCAGGGAGGAGAGCATGAAGATCATTGGAAGACTGATGGCGATGCTCGTGCTGGTTGGCACGGCATTCGCCCTTCAGGTATCGGCGGCGAGAGCCTACGACCTCACCGTCGTCGACGGCATCGACGTCAAGGATTGGGACCCGGCCATTGCCTATGGCCACGAATCCTACGTCCTCAACAACATCTATGACCCGCTGACCCGCTACAACTCCAAGACGGCCAAGCTCGAGCCAGCCTTGGCGACGAGCTGGTCGGTCAGCGATGACGGCAAGCAGTGGACCTTCAAGCTGCGCCAGGGCGTCAAGTTCCACAGCGGCGAGCCGATGACCGCCAAGTCGATCAAGGCGATGCTCGACCGCAACATCAAGATGGGCCAGGGCGCGCACTATCTGTGGGGCGGCGCAACCGTGGACGCTCCCGACGATCAGACGGTCGTCATCACCACCAAGGATCCACTGCCCATCGACCTGGTCTCCTCGGCCTCCTATGCCTGCATGGTCTATTCGGCCGATGCTGCCTCCAAGGGCACCGACTGGTTCAACAAGGGCAATGCCGACGGCACTGGCCCCTACAAGGTCGTGCAATGGGTTCCCAACCAGCAGATCGTCCTGGAGCGCAACAAGGACTACTGGCGCGGCTGGAAAGGCAACGAGCCTGACCGCATCATCGTGAAGATCGTCGCGGAAGTCTCGACCCAGCTGCAGATGCTGCGTTCGGGCGAGGCGGACATGACCTTCTCGACCATTCCCTTCGACATGGTCAGCACGCTGGAGCAGGACCCCAAGATCAAGATCGACCTGTACGATTCCTGGATGTGGGTGCCTGGCAAGATCAATGTCATGAAGGCGCCGACGGACAATCTGAAGTTCCGCCAGGCGCTGACGCACATCATGGACTACGAGACCGTTTCCAAGCAGATCTACGCCGGTCTTGCTTCCGTGCCGCAGGGGCCGACGCCGATGCCGCTGCCCGGTGCAAAAAAGTATGACATGCCGAAGTTCGATCTCGATCTGGCCAAGAAGCTGCTCGATGAGTCGGGCGTGCCGAAGGACCAGTGGAAGATCACCTGGGTTGCCTATGGTGGCGTCGAAGTGCTGAAGAACATCGCCCTGCTCTTCCAGGCCAATGCGGCCAAGGTCGGCGTGCAGGTCGAAATCGTCCAGGGTGACTGGGGCGTCGTCTGGGACAAGCAGAAGCATCTCGAAACGTCGGCCAACGTGTTCCCGTTCCGCACATGGCCCGACTATGCGACCATCCAGCCCTTCTCCGACTTCCACACGCAGAAGCCCGGCGAAGTGACCTTCAACCTCAGCTTCTATTCCAATGCCAAGGTCGATCAGCTGATCGATGACGGCACCAAGATGGAAGCGGTCGACAAGGCGAAGAGTGCTGCGGATTGGCAGGGAGCCTATCAGCAGGTGCTCGACGATGCGGCAGCCATGTACATTGCCGATCCGAGGCGCCTGATCGCGCATCGTGCCGATCTCGAGGGCATCGAGAGCGACCCGGCGTACGAGACGGTGTTCTTCTATGGGTTGCACAGAGGTTCCTGAGCGGAACCCCGTGTTGAACTGAGCAAGAGGCTCTGGACATGGCACGCCATGTCGTCCAGCGCCTGATCCTGATGGTGGGCACGCTGATCGGCGTGCTCACCGTCACTTTTGTGCTGACGCATATCCTGCCGGGTTCGCCGGTGGAGGTCATGCTGGGCCACCGGCCCACGCCGGACCAAATCGCGGCAAAAATGCATGAGCTTGGTCTCGACCTGCCGCTTTGGCGGCAATATCTGTGGTTCCTGGGCGATATCAGCCAGGGCCATTTCGGCGTCAGCTTCCTGACCAGCCAGCCGGTTCTTGTGGACATCGGCTCGCGGCTGATGGCCACTGTCGAGCTGACTTCGCTCGCCGTCATCTGCATCATCCTGGTTGGCATTCCCATCGGCGTGCTGTCGGCCGTCAAGGCGAACTCGCCCATCGATCACTTCGTGCGCAGCCTGTCGGTTGCCGGCGTGGCGCTGCCCGGTTTCATGCTCGGCATGCTGCTGCAGATGGCCTTTTACGGCGGGCTGCACTGGTTGCCACTGCAAGGCCGCATGACCAGCAGCATTCTGCTCGATCACCATTTTCCCCATGTGACCGGCCTGTTCCTGGTCGATACGGCGCTGGCGGGCGACTGGGTCGCCTTTCGTGACGCCGCCGCGCATATCGTGCTGCCGCTGGCCACGCTGTCACTCGCCAATCTGCCGCTGGTCGCGCGCACCACGCGAAACCTGATGGTGGAGGCGCTGAACGAAGATCATGTCCGCACCGCGTTTGCCTATGGCCTGCCGCGGCGCGATGTCTATTTCCGCTACGCGCTGAAGGCCACCTTGATCCCTCTGCTGACGGTGATCGGGCTCACCTATGGCTACCTGCTCGGCGGCGCCGTCGTCGCCGAATATGTGTTCGACTGGCCGGGGATCGGAAGCTACGTGGTTCGTGCCATGGTCCAGTCCGACTACCCGGCGGCCATCGGCGTCACGATGTTTCTGGCCACCGCATATCTCCTCATCAACCTCATTGTCGACCTACTCTACTATGCGGTCGACCCACGGTTGCGCCTGTCATGACAGCTGAAACCTTTACATCCGTTGCCGTTCCATCCCCGCGCAGGATCACCTTTGCGGTGCGCGCGACGCATTTCGCCAAGGGCAATGTGCTGTTCGTCGTCGGCAGCTGCATTTTCCTGATCATCGTGTTCGGCGCGATCTTCGCGCCGTGGATCGCGCCGTACGATCCGACGGCGATCGATTTCTCCGCCAAGCTCAGCCCGCCCAGTTTCGCCCATCTGATGGGCTGCAACGACCTGGGCCAGGACATCTTTTCCCAGGTCCTGTTCGGCGCCCGCGTCTCTTTGATGGTAGGTGTCGTCGTCATCTCTCTCGCCATCGGGATCGGCGTTCCCATCGGCCTGCTTGCCGGATTCCTCGGCGGCTGGGTCGATACCGTGCTGATGCGCATCTCCGACGTGTTCCTGGCGTTCCCGCCGCTGCTGCTGCCGATCGCGATCACGGCGGCGCTCGGCACAGGCCTGTTCAACGCCATGGTGGCGCTCTCGATCTCGTGGTTTCCCTGGTACTCGCGCATCGTGCGCGGCGCCGTGATGCGGGTGAAGAACGAACTTTACATCTCCGCGGCCCAGGCCATGGGAGTCAGCAGTCCACGCATCATGCTGCGCCATGCGCTACCCAACTCCACCACACCGATCATCGTCCAGGGCTCGATGGATTTCGGCTATGCGATCCTGGCGGCGGCCTCCCTCAGCTTCATCGGCATCGGCGCCCAGCCGCCGACGCCCGAATGGGGGCTGATGGCGGCGATGTCACGTGACCGCTTCATCGACAACTGGTGGACCGTCACGTTCCCCGGCATGGCCATCTTTGTGACCGTCCTGGCCGTCAATCTCGTCGGCGACGGCGTGCGCGATATCCTCGATCCCAAGCATCAGTCGAGCCACTGATGCACGCGACGGACGCGTGGTCGTGAGCGACTATCTGCTCGAAATCTCCGATCTTCGCGTCGTGTTTCCCAGCCTCGAACAAACGGTCCAGGCCGTCCGCGGCTGCAATATCAGCGTGCTCAAGGGTGAGGTGATGGGGCTGGTGGGGGAATCCGGCAGCGGTAAATCCATGACGGCGCTCGCCTGTCTCGGCCTCGTCCCGCCACCCGGCCGCGTCACCGGCAGCATCCGCCTCGACGGCCATGAGGTGGTTGGCGCCCCGGAAGCCGACAACCGGCTGTTGCGCGGCGGCATCGCGGCGATGATTTTCCAGAATCCGGGCAAGGCGCTGAACCCGTTCTTCACCATCGGGCGGCAGTTGACCGATGCGATTGCCACCGTGCGCGGCGTTGAGCGCAGCAGCGCCCAGAAGACTGCCATCGAATCGCTGACGGAGGTGCGCATAGCCGATCCGCATCTCGCCATGCACAAGTATCCGCATCAGGTTTCGGGGGGACAGCTGCAGCGCGCCATGATCGCGATGGCGCTGGCCTGCCAGCCAAAGCTGCTGATTGCCGACGAGCCGACCACCGCGCTTGACGTAACGATCCAAGCCCAGGTGATCGTGCTGCTGCGCGATCTCGCCCGCATTCATGGTCTGACAGTGCTGTTCATTACCCACGATCTGGGCGTTGTGGGCAGCCTCTGCGATCGCCTCGCCGTGATGTATGCCGGCCGCGTGGTGGAGTCCGGCCCAGTCGATTCCCTGTTTGCTAGCCCGGCGCACCCCTATACCGCAAGCCTGCTGCGCGCCGTACCGATGCTGGGGCGCGGACGCGGCGTGCTGACCCAGATCCCGGGAACGGTACCCAACATGGCAGCACCCCCTGCGGGCTGTGCCTTCCATCCGCGCTGTCCCGCCGCACAGCAGCGGTGCGGCAGCGACGATCCCGCCTCGCGCGAGAATGGCAGCGGTCGCACGGTCGCCTGCCATTTTCCGCTGTCCGGGCCGGATTATTCGGCCGCGCTCGCAAGGGCAGCCTCGTGACGTCGCTTCTTTCCGTGCAGCATCTGACCAAGTATTACGGCACGCGCCACGGCGTCGTTCGCGCGGGCGAAGATGTCCACCTCCATGTTTCGCCCCGCCACACCGTGGCCCCGGTGGGCCCGTACCGGTTGGGCAAGAGCAAGGGTAGTCCCCCCCCC
>CAZQLF010000182.1:0-6420 GCA_964594035.1 uncultured Rhodospirillaceae bacterium
GGGTCATGTCGCCGGCGCTGACCAGCTCGTTCAGCGGGATCTTGATGTTCACCTCATGGTCAGAACAGTCCACACCGGCGGAGTTGTCGACTGCGTCGGTGTTCATGCGCCGTCCGGCCATGGCCGCCTCGACCCGGCCGCGCTGGGTGAAACCGAGATTGGCGCCCTCGCCCACCACTTTGCAGCGCAGATCGCGGCCATCGACGCGCAGCGTATCATTGGCGCGGTCGCCGACCTCGACATTGCTTTCGTCATGGGCCTTCACATACGTGCCGATGCCACCCAGCCAGAGCAGGTCGACCTCCGATTTCAGCAGCAGCTTGATCAGATCGTTGGGCGGCAGGCTTTCGCGCTCGATGCCGAAGGCCTTGCGGGCCTCGGGCGACAACTGGATCGATTTGGCACGCCGTTCATAGATGGCGCCGCCGGCGGAAAGCAGCTTCGCATCGTAGTCGGACCAGGCGGAGCGCGGCAGGTCGAACAGGCGCTGGCGCTCGGCAAGGGCCACCGCGGGAATCGGATCCGGATCGATGAAGATGTGCATGTGGTTGAAGGCGGCAAGCAGGCGGATCTTGGGCGACAGCAACATGCCGTTGCCGAACACGTCGCCCGACATGTCGCCCACGCCCACCACCGAGAAAGGCTCGCTCTGGATGTCCGTGCCCATCTCACGGAAATGGCGCTTCACCGATTCCCAGGCGCCCCGCGCGGTGATGGCCATCTTCTTGTGGTCGTAACCGGCGGAGCCGCCGGAAGCGAAGGCATCGCCCAGCCAGAAGCCATACTCGGCAGAAACGGAATTGGCGATGTCGGAGAAGGTCGCCGTGCCCTTGTCGGCGGCGACCACGAGATAAGGATCGTCACCGTCGCGGCGCACCACATCGGCCGGGGGTTTCACCTTGCCCAGCACCAGATTGTCGGTGATGTCGAGCAGGCCGCGCATCATGGTCTTGTAGCATTCGATGCCCTCGGCCTGGATCGCCTCGCGCGAGCCGTTCACAGGCGGGTGCTTCACGACGAAGCCGCCCTTGGAGCCGACCGGCACGATGACGGCGTTCTTCACCATCTGCGCCTTCATCAGGCCCAGCACCTCGGTGCGGAAATCCTCGCGCCGGTCGGACCAGCGGATGCCGCCGCGCGCAACCCGCCCGCCGCGCAGGTGCACGCCTTCCACGCGCGGCGAGTTGACCCAGATCTCCACCAGCGGACGCGGCAGCGGCAGTTCCTCCACCGCCTGGGAATCGAGCTTGAAGGAGATGTAGGGCTTTCCCTTCTGGTAGAAATTCGTTCGCTGGGTCGCCAGGATCACATTGAGGAAGCGCCGCAGGATGCGGTCTTCGTCGAGGTTGGTGACGCGGTCCAAGGCCTTGGCGATGACGCGCTGGATGGTCTTGGCCATGTCCTCGGACTCGGCTTGCTCCGCCGGATCGAACAAGGCGCGGAACAGCTGGAACAGCTTGCGCGCGATATTGGCGTTCTTGGCCAGCGCCTCTTCCATATAGACCTGGCTGAAGGCTATTCCCGCCTGGCGCAGATATTTGGCATAGGCGCGCAGCACCGCGACCTTGCGCCAGTCGAGGCGTGCCTTCAGCACCAGCTTGTTGAAGCCGTCATCATCCATGTCGCCGGCGAGGATGCGGGCGTAGGCCTCGTGGAACACATCCTTGACGGCGGAGATGTCCACATCGCTGCCCTCGGCCGTCTCCATGCGAAAATCGTGCAGCCAGACGGGGGACGTAGCGCCCGTGGGGAAGACCTGGAACGGCATCTCCGAGAGCACGCGCAAGCCCATATGCTCGAGGGTGGGCAGCACATCGGAGAGTGTCAGCTGGCCGCTGCCGGCATAGAGCTTCAGCCGCAGCTCATTGGCCGGCGCCTCGAGCGGGCGGTAGAGGTTGATCGCGAGCCGGCCCTGGGTCAGCGCCTCCTCGGTGCGCTCCATGTCGAGGACGGCGGCTTCCGCGGGAAAGCGCTCGCGATAGCCCAAGGGGAAAGCGCCGGCATAGCGGCGGAATTTGCCCAGTCCCCTTTCCTCGCCATGGGCATCGATCAGCGCTTCTTCCAGGCGGTCGGTCCAGGAGCGGCCCGCTTCCACCAACTGGGCCTCGAGTTCGGCCTGATCCACCTCGGGAATGGCACCGGGCGTCGTCTCGATGACGATGTGCAGGCGCGCCAGGCTGGCATCGGTGACCTGGGTATAGAAGGCCGCGACCTTTCCGCCATAGGCGCGCGCCAGGATATCCTGGATGCGCAGGCGTAGTTCAGTGGTCAGGCGATCGCGCGGCAGATAGACGAGGCAGGAGACAAAGCGTTCGAAGGGATCGCGCCGGCTGAAGAGCGCAATGCGCTGGCGCTCCTGCAGATGCAGGATGCCGAGCGCGGTCTCGAACAGTTCGTCCGGCGACATCTGAAACAGTTCGTCGCGCGGGAAATTGTCGAGAATGTGGATCAGCGCCTTGCCGTCATGGCTCGCCGGTTCGAAGCCGGCGCGCGCGATGCAGGCTTCCACCTTGCGGCGCAGCAGCGGGATGTCGCGCGGGCTGCGGCCATAGGCCGATGAGGTGAAGAGGCCCACGAACAGCCGCTCGCCGACCACTTCGCCCTTGGCGTCGAAGCGCTTGACGCCCACCGTATCCATCTGCACCGGGCGGTGGACCGTGGCACGGCGGTTCGCCTTGGTCACCATCAGCAGGCGCGACTGGTTCAGGAAATAGCGCAGGTCGGGCGGCAGGCGCTCCGAATTGCGCATACCGTCGAAGACGGAGATGCCGTCATCGCGCAGGATGCCGAGGCCGGAGCCGCTGACGATTGCGGTCGTCGTCTGGTCGCCGCTGCCGTGGAAGTCGTATTCGCGGTAACCGATGAAGGTGAAATAATCGTCGGCCAGCCAGTCGAGGAAGGCGCGTGCCTCTGTTACTTCCTCCGCCGGCAAAGGCGGCGGCGATTTGTCGAGTTCGGCCGCAACATCAGCGACCTTGGCGCGCATAGCCCGCCAGTCGGTGACCGCGGCCCGCACATCGGCCAGCACATGTTCCAAGTTGCGGCGGATCTCCTCGAGCTTCTCGCCGGTCTGCTCGTTGATGCGAATCTGCATGAAGGATTCATCATGCGGTTCGCCCGTGTTGGCGTTAGGGTCGGAGATGGCGCCGCTGGCATCGCGCGCGACCTTGACGATAGGATGGATGACAAGAAGGACGGTCAGATCGTGGCGATGCAGTTCGGCCGTGACCGAATCTACCAGGAAGGGCATGTCGTCATTGACGATCTCGACCACCGTGTGGCCGCTGCGCCAGCCATGCTCATCGGCCCGCGGATTGAAGACGCGGACCTTGGCGACATTGGGCGGGCGCTTCTGCCCGTGATTCCACAGCGACAGCGCCGAGCAGTAGAGACTCTCCGCCGTCTCGCCCATCAGATCGTCGGGCGAGACGTTGGCGTAGAACAGCCGCACGAATTTCGCCGCGGCCCTGGCCCGTTCTCCGGTCAGCCGGGCGGCCGCCAGGTCCGCAGCCTTGTCGACGGTTTCGGTTTTGAGTTGTTCGGCCTTGCGCGCCATGGCCTGCTCCCGGAACTTTGCGAGGGGATATTTTCGTTAAACCCTAGCGTAAACCTGTTACAGGGCCAAATCACAGTCCCGGCAAGGGCTTAGGCCAAGTTTGAAGTATATTAGCGCAGCAGGCTGGCGAAATAGACGGTAGCACTCAGGGCGGTAATCCAGAAGCTGGTGGGCCAATCGGTCCAATAGGCGAGCGCAATGCCGAACCACGCTTCCGCCAGCGCCAGGGATGCTGCCAGCACCACGCCGGCGCCAAGCTGCGTGGTCAAGCGTCCGGCCGATGCTGCCGGCCCCACCATCAAGGTGAAAACCAGAAGAATCCCGACGATCTGGGCGCATTCGGCAACCGTCAGCGCCACGATGGCGAGGAACAGCAGCGATACCAGGGAGAGCGACACACCTTTTGCTTCCGCCAGCTCCGGCTGCAGGCTGGCGAAGAAAAGCGGCCGAGCGATCACGCCGAGCGCCAGCAGACTGACGACACCCAGGGCGAACAGCAACCACGTCGTGTGCGCATCCACGCCAAGGATGTTGCCGAAGAGCAATGCCGTCACCTGCGTCGCGTAGGCCGTGTAGAAATGCAGGAAGAGCAGCCCGAGGCCGAGGGAGAGCGACAGCAGCACGCCGACGGCAACGTCGCGTGCCTTGATCGTCTCACCCAGCGCACCCATGGCGAGCCCGGCCGCCACCGTGAAGGCGATCATGCCGGCCAGCGGTGAAACGCCGACCAGAATGGCGCCAGTGGCACCGGCAAACCCCACATGGGAGAGCGCATGGCCGGCAAAGGTCTGGCCGCGCAACACCAGAAAGAAACCGACCACGCCCGCCACCACGGCAACGATGCCGCTGGCGGCGAACGCGTTCTGCATAAAGCTATAGGTGAGCATCGTGCCGATGAGCCGCATGTTCCACGTCATGGCCATCCGCCATGACGAAAATGCGCCCCTGTAGATGAACCACCTCGATCGCGCTGCCGTAAAGGCGGGAGAGAACCGGGCCGGTGATCACCTCGTTTACCGGGCCGAGAGCGGCGTGACCGTTGCCGAGATAGAGCACGCGATCGAGCGCCCCCAGCAGCGGGTTCAGTTCATGGGCGCTGAACAGCACGGCGATCTTCAGTTCTTTTTGCAGGCGGCGCACCAGCGCGACGACTGCGCCCTGGTGGTGGGGATCGAGGCTGATCAGCGGTTCATCCAGCAGCAGCAAGGAGGGGCGGCCGAGCAGCGCCTGGGCCAGCAGCAGGCGCTGACGCTCGCCGCCTGAGGTTTCCGCCAGCGGCCGGCGTGAGAGATCGCTCGCGTCGACCAGCGCCAGTGCTTCAGCCACTGCACGCCGCGCCGCGCCATCCAGCACCGGCAACCCCCAGCGATGGCCGTTGGCCGCACTGGCGACGAAGTCATAACCGGAAAGGCGCAGGCCCTCGATGCCGCGGCGTGTCTGCGGCATGTAGCCGATGCCGGGATTGCCGCGGCGGACCGGCTGGCCAAGCACGCGAATGGCGCCGGAAGCGGGCCGGATCAACCCCAGCAGCGCGCGCATCAGCGTGGTCTTGCCGGAACCGTTGGGGCCGAGCAGGCCGACAAATTCGTTCGCCTCGATCGACAAACTGACGTCGGACAGGATGCGCCGGCCGCCGAGGTCGATGCTGACCCGATCGAGTTCAGCGGCACTCATGAACCGTCGCCGGCAAGCGCCCGGTCGAGCGCGACGAGTTGGTTCAGCATCCAGTCCGGGTATGAAGCGTCCGGCGGCTCGGTCTCGCTCACGCCAACAACGGGAATCTTGTTGTCGCGCGCAAGCTGCTGCAGCCGGCCGGTCAAATCGCTGGAGACCTGGCTGTTGTAGAACAGCACCCGCACTCTGTGATTCTTCAGATCGTCCTCGAAAGCCGCGAGGTCGCTGATGCTGGGCTCGGTGCCGTTCATCACCGCACGCTGGAAACGTTCGTTGCGCATGGTGAGGCCCAGCGCCTCAGCCATATAGCCGAAGACCGGCTCTGTGGCGGTGACGGAAACCCCGGGGTACTTCGCTTTGAGTTCGGCGATCTTGCCAAAAAGCGGCTGGAGCCTGGCAAGGTAGGCCTGCAGCCGGCCGTCGTAGTCGCTCGCGCGAGCAGGATCGCAGCGCGCGAGTTCCGCCGCGAGTGCATGGGCCAGCGCCGGCATGGTTGCAGGATCGTACCAGAGATGCGGGTTGTCGCCGGATTTGCGGTACATCAGTGGCGCCGCCACCAGCTCGATGCGATGCTCCGCCTTGCTGGCCTTGAGTAGAGAAGCCATCCAGGGATCGTAATCGGCACCGTTGTAGATGACGATGTCGGCGTCCGCGATCAGCCGCGCCGTCGCCGGGCTGGCTTCGAAATCGTGGGGATCCTGGTTGGGATTGGAGAGGATGGCATCGATCGCGGCATCGGATCCTGCGATCTGGCGCGCCATGTCCGCGTAAAAATTCTCGGCCGCCACAATATGGATGGCACTTGCCGCACGCGCACCGCCTGCGGCGAGAGCCAGAAGCACCGTAGCCAGAACGAAACGTATGATGGTGTTCACGGCCCCTCCTTTCCGCCCACCCCGGCGGCGCCGATTGAATGTTATGTTATAACATCCGTCAAGTGACGTGGCGCTCATGAGCCACGTCATCCCCGGGGCTGCCCCTCTAGGCAGAGCCCGGGGACCCACGACCGTCTTTTTGACGGGCCAAGACGTGGATGCCCCTGGATTTTTTAACGCCCAGATTCACGCCTAGGGCTGAGGGGCCCAAGGCGATCGGACGCCCCTCCGGCCCAGAAGGAGCCGGCCCCGGGCATGACGAATGGAACAAACCGCCTTAACCGGGCCGGTAACAGGCGAGGGTAACCGGTTTGG
>CAZQLF010000183.1:0-6419 GCA_964594035.1 uncultured Rhodospirillaceae bacterium
AGAACGGCACGTTGGCTTCGCCGGCGATGGCGCGGGCGAGCAGGGTCTTGCCGGTGCCGGGCGGGCCGACCAGCAGCGCGCCCTTCGGGATGCGGCCGCCCAGGCGCTGGAACTTCTGCGGATCCTTGAGGAACTCGACGATCTCCTCGAGCTCGGCCTTCGCCTCGTCGATGCCGGCGACATCCTCGAAGGTCACGCGGCCGACCTTTTCTGTCAGCAGGCGCGCCCGGCTCTTGCCGAAGCCCATGGCCTTGCCGCCGCCGGATTGCATCTGGCGCATGAAGAAGATCCAGACGCCGATCAGCAGCAGCATCGGGAACCAGGAGATCAGGACCTGGAACAACGGATGCATGTTGTCATCCGCCGCCGCCACGCTGAACGTGACCTTGTGTTCTGAAAGCTTGGTGATCAGGTTCGGATCGTTGGCCGGCGCCATGGTCGCGAACTGCAGCCCGTCGGTCTTGTGGCCGGTGATCTGCTGACCCTGGATCGTAACGTTGGCGATCTTGCCCTGGTCGACCTGCTCGAGGAAATCCGAGTACCCCATATCCGCCTGGGGACCGTGCGAGGCTGAACCCTGGAACAGTTGAATGAGCAGAAACAGGAGCAGGATGATGACGCCCCAGAGCACCAAATTCTTGGTAAAGTTCAACTTTCCTCGCTTTCCAACGGCCCCGATGGGCCGGCGGGCGCGGCCGGAGCCGACGCCTACGCACTCTAGATAATGTTCACACCCAATTTGACAACTGTAAAGCCGCTGGGCGCCAAAGGCTGCCTAGGGCGAAAATATGTCCAGCTTGCGCCGTCCCCGGGAAGCAACAGCCTGATGCTGCGCCCATTTGTCGCCGATCCCTTTGCCCACAGGGCCGGCAGGGCCAGGGCCGCCTCGCGGGGGATGGAGCGCGGCCGCCTGGCCTGGGCCAGCGCTGCCCAACCCGATTCGCCGAGGCAGGCAATTTCGCCTGCCGCCGGCGCCACCAGATCGAAGCGGTTATCCCAGCGCACGGCCTGGCCACGGCGAACCTTCAGACGCTCGCTGGCCGCTGCCGGTTCACGGAAGATATGCAACAGGCCCGCGCGCGGAATGAGCCGGCAGCCGCCAAGCGTCCGCCCGCTGGCACTGTGGGCGAGATTATCTCGCAGCAGTGCGATGCTCGCCCGCTGCGGCGCATAATTCT
Source organism: uncultured Rhodospirillaceae bacterium (assembly GCA_964594035.1). GTDB lineage: Bacteria > Pseudomonadota > Alphaproteobacteria > Dongiales > Dongiaceae > DASXQK01. Next base: position 1,179 of record CAZQLF010000183.1, read on the forward strand.
CGCCGGCGATCACAACAAGACAGCGCGCCAGGGCACGCTCGCCGAGGTCTGCCGGCGCGCCGAGCAGGGCTGCAAGCGGCAGCATCAGATATCCGGTCTGGTCAACTCTTGTTTCCGCCAGAAGTTCGGCCAGTTCTTCCTCGCGCCGGCAGCGCTCCTGGCCGATCTCATTCGTGGCCAACGAAAGGGCCGGGATGACGCCGGGCGTAATTGCGCGGCGCCAGCGCACCCGCTCGAACACCGGATTGGCATTGGAGGGATCCTCGATCCATTCCTGTCGCGCCGCAGCCAGCGTGGTGCGCAGCCGCGCCGGCTCGATGCCCAGCAGCGGGCGGATCAGACGCAAACCCTCGCGGGCTGCAATGGCGCTCATGCCGGCCAGCCCGTCGATGCCGCCGCGCGCAAGGCGCATCAGCACCGTTTCCGCCTGGTCGCCGGCGTGGTGGGCCAGCGCCAGATGGAGGACGGCCCGTTTGCGGCAGGCTTCAGCGAGCAAGGCGTAGCGCGCGGCCCGGGCACGGGCCTGGAGTGCGGCACCGCCGGCCGCTTCATGACGCCAGGCGAGCGCCATGTGAGGGATGCCGCGGGCCTTCAGCCAACGGTCGACCTGGCGAACTTCAGCGGCGGATTCCGCGCGCAGGCGGTGATCGATGGAGACCGCCAGAACAGAGCCGCCTCGCCTTTGCGCCCAGCGATGGCACAGCAGGGCGAGCGCCATGCTGTCCGCCCCGCCGGAAACAGCGACACCAAGTCGGGGACAAGATTCGAATGGGCCGAGCCCAGCCATCAGCCGGGCGAATTCGGCCGCTCCAACTGCGCTCGGCGGGCTAGCTACAGCCGTAGCGATGTTTTTCCTGCTTCAGCCGCTCTTTCAGGCTGTCAGTCGCGCCGGGATATTTCTTGTTGAGCTCGGCGAAGGCGACGCAGGCATCGCTCTTCTTGCCGATCTGCCCCAGCGACATGCCGAGCTTCAGGAGATTGTCCGGCGCCTTGCTGCTGTTCGGATACTTCTGATAGGCCTCGGCGAAGGCGACCGCCGCGTCCTGGTAACGGCCGCGCACGTAGAAGGTCTCGCCCAGCCAGTACTGCGCATTGCCGGCCAGCGGGTCGGTCGGATGCTGGGTGATGAAGGCCGAAAGCGCCCTTTGCGCTTCGTCGTAATTGGCCTGGCGCAGAAGATTGAAAGCGTATTCGTACTGCGCCTCCACGGTGTTGCCGGGTAGCTGATAGCTGGCGCTATCGCCGGTCGCCGGGGCCGTTCCGCCAGCTGGCGGCGGCGGGGGCGGCATCGCTGCGGCTGACTGCATCTGGCTCTGGCTCAGCGTGCCCAGTGTGGTGGGCTGCAGCGAGGATTGCTTCAACGGCGCGTTGGGATCGTAGGGCTGGCTGCCGGGCTGCAGGGGTGGCTGCAACGGCGGCTGTAAACCCTGCTGACCCGTCGTGCCGCCAATGATGGTCGTCTGCTGGTCTGCACCGGCAACCGGTGCCCCGGTCGGTGCAGGGCCGCCGCCCGCTGGCTGGCCGTGCTCGAGCGTCGTCAGACGGAAGTCCACGTCCTGTGACAATTTGTCCAGCCTGGTGGAGAGCTGCTGGAGTTTGTAGTTGAGCTGTTCGATCTGGCCGGTCATGGAGCTCAGCTGGCTCTCGAGCTGCTGGATCCGGACTTCTTGGCTGGCGGCGGCCGCGCTGTCGCCGCCGCTCGCCGCAGCGCCGCCGGCAGGCACCTGGCCGTTATAGACCTGGCGCTCGACATCGGAGAGTTCCTGCTGCAGCCGGTCGACCTTGTCGGACAGCGACTGGACATCGTTCTGAGCGTGGGCCGGAAGGGGTGCCGCAAGGAACACAACGGCGATCGCGGCCAACGCGCTCGCCGTCCGGAAGGGGCGCCACATGCGCCCGCGGTCCTTAGCAGAAAGTTCGATCATCCCGTCACGCTCATGCATGCAACACCGATGCGCCAACCGGACATTCAACCCCGGACAACGTGGAAAGGATGCCGATCGGGGGCAGAATTGGGGAATCGAAAGTAGCACCCCCATCAGGGCGAAAATATGGCGTAGCCAACGGTCGGTGCAAGGTTCCTCAAAACGCCTGCGGCGTCTGCCGGGTCCGTCTGAGACGGGCCGGCAGACGCCGCAGAATGTCGCCTGCTTCAGCGCTTACTGGAGAACGATGACGCCGCGGCGGTTCTGCGCCCAGGCTGCCTCGTCATCCCCGAGGACGGCCGGCCGCTCCTTGCCGTAGCTGAACGTCTGCATCCGGTTCGCATCGATGCCAAGCGCGACCAGGTAGTTGCGCACGGCGGTGGCGCGGCGCTCACCCAGCGCCAGGTTGTACTCGCGCGTGCCGCGCTCGTCGCAATGGCCTTCGATCACGAAGCGATACTGCGGATAGGTCTTGAGCCAGGTGGCCTGCTTCTGCAGCTCGGCCTGGGCTTCCTGGGTCAGATCGTAGCGGTCGGTGCCGAAGAACACGCGATCGCCAATGTTCGCAATGAAGTCCTGAGGCGAGCCGGGTGCCGGCGCCTGCGGAACGGAGGAGGTGGTGGTCGACCCGCCGGTGGTACCGCCGGTCGTGCCGCCGCCGGTGTCGGCAGGCTTGGAGGAGCAGGCGGCCAGCAGCAGCGCCGCCGCAATCGCCGTCACAATCTTCAATCGCATCTTGGAACCTTTCGAAACTTGTTCTAATGGAGGAAGTGAGCCGCGCATCGGCGTGCTCCCGCGACTACAACCGATCCGACTAAAACCCCCCAATGGGATCGACCGATTTCTGTTGCGCGGGCGCAATATACCGGGCGTTCTCTAGTGAATCAAGGGTGGTTTGTTATTGAATCAACGGCGACCAGGCCGGGTCGGATCCATCCATCGGCGTGATCTCTTCACGGTCGTTATAGCCGGTCAGATCGATCGTAAAGAGGCGCGTGCGCCCGCTGTTCGCCTCCTGCTTGAAATAGCAGAGCACGCGACCGTTGGGAGCCCAGGTCGGTCCTTCAACCAAAAAGCCCGAAGCGATGGAGCGCTCGCCGCTGCCGTCGGGATGCATGACGCCGATATAGAAGGTACCGCCGCTGATATGGGTGAAGGCGATGAAATCGCCGCGCGGCGACCAGACCGGCGTGCCGTATTTGCCCTCGCCATGGCTGATGCGCTGGGGATTACTGCCGTCGGCGTTCATCGTGTAGATCTGCTGCGAACCGCCACGGTCGGATTCGAAAGTGATCTGACTGCCATCGGGCGCATAAGATCCGCCGGTGCTGATGCCGGGACCGTTGGTCAGACGGCGCACCTTGCGGGTGCGTAGATCCATCTCGTAGATGTCCGACGTGCCGTTGCTGGCGAGACTGAGAATCACCCGCGTGCCGTCCGGTGAGAAGCGTGGTGCAAAGGTCATGCCGGGAAAATCGCCCAGCACTTCCTGCTGGCCGGTCTCGATATTCAGCAGATAGACCCGCGGCTTGTTGTTGCGGTAGCTGAGATAGGTGATGTCCTGGGTGCTTGGCGAGAACCGCGGGGTCAGCACCAGATTGGCGCCGTCGGTCAGAAAGCGATGGTTCTCGCCGTCCTGGTCCATGATCGCCAGGCGCTTGATGCGTTTGGTCTGCGGACCGGCTTCGGCGACATAGACGATGCGCGTTTCGAAGTAGCCATCCTCGCCGGTCAGCCGCTTGTAGATCTCGTCGGCGACCTTGTGGGCGATGGCGCGCCAGTTCTCCGGCGTGCTGGTCACCGCTTCGCCGATCATCTGCTGCTCGGCGAACACGTCCCATAAGCGGAACTCGATGCGCAGCCGCCCGTCGGATTGCGTCTCCACCACGCCGCTGACCAGCGCCTGGGCGTTGATCACGCGCCAATCGCCGAAGCGTGGCAGGGTGCGCAAAGAGTCCGGCGTCTGGATGAAGGCCTTTCGATCGATCGGCTTGAACAGCCCTGAACGCTCGAGATCCGCCGAGACGACACCGGCGATATTCGCCCCCTGCTGCGCGTCATTCGGCTGCTGACCGAAGAAGTCCGTCACTGCAATCGGCATCGGCTGAATGTTGCCCTGCGTCACGTCGATCCGTAGCTCGGCCTGCGCCGTACTGGCGAACAACGTGATTGCGAGGAGGCCCATCAGGGCCGCGAGATGCCGGCGCGTATTGCCCGTGCGGAACGTGAATGGCTGCATGGCGCGATATTCCTCAGTGATGGGGCGTGACGCGAAGATCGAGAGACTTCCAGGACGCATAGGCAGAACCAGGTAGTGTGAAGGGGCCGCAGGTAAAGAAGGCGGTAGTCGCCGCACTCGCTGTGGCCCGGTACGTAGCGTTCTTGGTGAAGGCCTTCTTGTCGAGAGCGGTGATCGTCTTGACGGTGCCGTCCTGGTTCAGCGCGAGGCGAAGCGTCACCTCTGGCGCATCGGGGGCGCCCGGCGCCTGCCAGCAGGATTCGACGCGCGCCGAAAGCGCGGCCGCCGCCGCATGCGCGCTCTCGTTCGCGGCCGATGGATTGGCGAGTGCCACACGAAAGCGGGTCATCACGGTCTTCACCGGTGCAGGCTTCGCCGGCTCCGGCGCGAGAACCGGGGGTGGTTCGGCGGCGGCGGTCTGCTGCGGCTGTGGTTTAGCTGCCATTTGCGTCTGACAGCTACCCAGCAAGAGTGGCAAAAGGATGACGAAGCAGCGCCGGCGGATCGCGAGCGTGCTCATAGGCCTATCACGCCTTGTGGGGAGAATCGCAGCACCATGGTCTTCCAGGTCTCGTATTTTTCCGGGGGCGCCTTGATCGGGCTCGCCTTGAGGACGGCGCGGCGCGCTGCCTCCGCCGCCGCACGATAATTCGCATCGGTTGCCATACGCGCCTGATCGACGATCACCGCCGTCAGCACGGTGCCGTCCTGCGCCAGGGTCGCGCGGATTTCGATGGTGAAATCCTCAAAGCCCTTTTTGCCGGGGTCGAGATACCAACTGTGGCCCACCTGGGAAGCGATGGCATCTTTCTCGCTGCTGGACATCTGTGGCGCCGACAGATCGCTGACCGAGTTGTCCGGTTGCGGCTGCGTGTCCGGCTGCGGCTGCTGTTGCGTGTCGGTCGATGTCGTCTTCATCTGCTGGACGTTCTTCAGCAGTGAATCGAAGCTCTGGGTCTGCTGCGCCGGTTTTTGCGGTTTTTGCTTGTCCGGAGGCACTGGCGGACGCAGCAGAGGCGGCGGCGGCGCTTCCAGCTTCGCCTCCTGGGGTGGCGGCGGTGTCGGCTGCTCGGTGGG
>CAZQLF010000184.1:0-6405 GCA_964594035.1 uncultured Rhodospirillaceae bacterium
GGAGCGCGGGGCTGGGAGCAATGCCTGAGCCAGTTCGCGGTTGAATTCCGGGTCGTCACCGGCGGTTGCCCGCATCACGCGTGTATCGATGGCCTCCGCTGCTTCCTTCCTGCTTCGGCCATTATGTTCCATGATCGCCCCGCGACGCGAAAAGCCATCAATTAACAATGTATTAACGACAGACTCCGCGTTTCAACCGCGGCGGGGCACTATGCTCGGAGGCTTGCGCCGAGTCCAGCGAGACCGAACCTGGCGCAGCACTTACCAATGATTATGGTCTGCGCCACCTTGATGCCACGCTCGCCCGGCCAGATGGGAGAAGCCGCCACCTCGCAAAAATTGCGGCGGCTTGAACAACCCACAGGAGAATCCGCCAGATGAATCGCGTCATTGCCACCGTCGGAATCCTCGTCCTGACGACGGGTGTTGCCTTCGCCGCAACGGACACCGGCAAGGTCAAGCAGATCGACACCAAGAACGACGCCATCACGCTTGAAGATGGCAAGACATTCATTATTGCCGAGGGCGTGGAGGCGGAGTCGTTCAAGATCGGTCAGACCGTCGAGGTGACCTACGACAGCAAGGGAGGAAAACTGGTGGCAAGCAAAATCGTCGCCAGATAAGCAGCCGAACAGCGCGCCCGGCCGGTTGTCTTACATAATCGTAAGAGCAGTCCCGCCGGGCGCGACTGGACAGGCGCGCTGCCGGGTGGGGTCATGCGCGCATGAAGATTCTTGTTATCGAAGACGACGGCGAAACCGCGGCATATCTGGTCAATGGCCTGCGCGAGGAAGGCCACGCCGTCGACCAGGCGGCCAACGGCCGCGACGGTTTGTTCCTCGCCATCAATGGCGGCTATGACGTGATGATCGTCGATCGCATGCTTCCCGGTCTCGATGGGCTGGGCATCGTCAAGGCGGCGCGCGCCGCCAATATCAGCACGCCGGCGCTGTTCCTCAGCACGCTCGGCGGCATCGATGACCGCGTTACCGGACTCAACGCCGGCGGCGACGATTATCTCGTGAAACCCTTCGCCTTTGCCGAGCTCCTGGCCCGTGTCAACGCTCTCGGCCGGCGGCCCACCCTCAATGCGCAGGCCACAGTGCTGCAAGTCGGCGACCTCCAGATGGACTTGCTGAAGCGCCGTGTCGTCCGCTCGGGCAAGCAGATTGATTTGCAGCATCGCGAGTTTCGCCTGCTGGAGTACCTCATGCAGAACGCCGGCCGCGTGGTGACGCGCACTATGCTCCTTGAGGCCGTGTGGGACTTTCATTTCGATCCCCAGACGACGGTGGTGGAGACCCATATCAGCCGCCTCCGTGCCAAGGTCGACCGCGGGTTCGATCAGGAATTGATTCGCACGGTGCGCGGCGCAGGATATTGCCTGCGCGCATGAAGAGACTGCTGCGAAGCTACAGCTTCCGTCTGACCCTGCTCTATGTCGGGCTGTTCGGCGGTTCCGTGCTGGTCATTTTCGCCGTCGTCTACGGTGCCACTGCGAGATACCTGACCCAAGGGTTGGAGCTTGCGGTGCAAGCCGAGACGGCGACACTGCTCGATGCGCGCACAGATGGCGGCCTTCCTGCGTTCATCAAAGCCGTCAACGAACATGCCAGCGATTCCGCCGATCACATGACCTTCACACTGCTCCAGGATGGCTCTGGCCAGCGCCTTGCCGGCAATCTGCCCGCCCAGCGGCCCAAACTCGGCTGGCAGGACCTGCCTCTGCCGGAGAGTGAGGATGGGGCCGAGGAGGGCGACACGATCCACGCCAGAGGACTGATGGTGAATGGCCTCTACCTTCTCGTGGGTCAAAGCACCTACCAGCTGAGTGAAATCCGCGAATTCATCGCCCGCTCGATCGGCTGGGGCCTGCTGGTGATGGCCGGACTTGCACTGCTGGGTGGCATGGTGATGAGCGCGGGCTTGCTGCGCCGGGTGGAGGCGGTGCGGCGCACGGCTCAGGAAATCATGGCGGGCGACCTGTCACGGCGCGTTCCGACCCGCGGTGCCGGTGACGATTTCGACCAGCTTTCCGCCAGCCTCAACCAAATGCTCGACCGCATCCAGACGCTGATGGAGGGGCTGCGCCAGGTCTCCAACGACATCGCTCATGACTTGCGCACGCCGCTGACGCGGCTACGTCAGCGCCTGGAAGCGGCGCGCAACAAGGCCAGGACCGTGGACGACTATGCCAACCTCGTCGACAGCACGCTGGCCGACACCGACCAGATCCTGCGTACCTTCGGCGCCATGCTGCGCATCGCCCAGATCGAGGCTGGCACGGCGCGCTCGCGCTTTGTCGAGGTCGATCTCTCCGGCGTGCTGCGCGCCATCGTCGATCTCTACGCCGCTTTCGCCGAGGACCAGCGCCAGGCGCTGACAGCGAACATCGCCGACGGCGTCACCGTTCATGGCGATCGCGAGCTGCTGACCCAGATGCTGGTGAACCTAGTGGAGAATGCGCTGCGCCATTCACCGACGGGAACCCTTATCCAAGTCCGGCTGGAGCGTCAGGCAGGCGCCGTCCTTTGCAGCATTGCCGATAACGGGCCAGGAATACCGAAAGAGGAGCACGACAAAGTCTTCCGCCGCTTCTATCGCCTCGATGCCAGCCGGGCGACACCGGGCAGCGGGCTGGGGCTCAGCCTCGTGGCCGCGATTGCCGAGTTGCACGGCGTGGCGGTCATCCTCGCCGACAATCAGCCGGGCCTTCGGGTGGAGCTTCGCTTCAAGACCGCAGCCGTGCCGGCAGACATCTAGTCAACAGACCACGTCAATACCAGCCCCGCCTTGGCCGTGCGCTTGGCCGATACACCTTTCGCCAAGGAACACCGCCAGCCGGACGCCAGATTGCCCATGACCGCCGCATCGGCCCCCGGCATTGACTCCCTTCAATCCGCAGACCTACGGTTTTAGCCGTGGGTTGTTCGCACCTGCGCGGACCTGACCGATAAGGAAGCATCCATGGGCGGCTATGTAATCGTGGTGGACTTCAAGCTCCATCCCGGCAAGTACGCCGCCTTTCGCAGGCTGATTGACGAGAACGCCCGCACCTCCGCCCAGAGCGAACCGGGTTGCCGGCGCTTTGACGTGCTGGAGCCGAAGGACGAGGCCGATCGCATCTTTCTCTACGAAATCTACGACGATCGGGCTGCCTTCGAGGCGCACCTGAAGACGCCCCATTTCGCCAGCTTCAATCGCGACAGCGAGCCGCTGGTAGCTGACAAGAAGGTCTTCGAACACGCCCTGGTCTGCGAAGGATCCGAGGCGGATTGATAAAGAAAATGTCGCCGGCAGCACCGGTGGATGAACAGGGAGTGAGCGGATGAGCGAGCGCAGCCTGAAAGCGATGGCCAAGACCCGTGCGGCCAAATTCGGCCATTTCATTGTCGAATTCGCCACACCTGGCATCGGCCACATTCTGAAAAACGCCGGCTGCGACTTCGTCCTCTTCGATCTCGAACATTCGGGCTTTCATTTCGAGACGGTGAAGAGCGCGATTCGCTACTTCGAGGCGGGCGGAGTGGCGCCGATCGTGCGGGCGCCGTCGACGGCCTATCATCACATCGCACGGGCCTGCGACATGGGCGCCGAGGGCGTCATGCTTCCCATGGTGGGTTCGGCCAAGGAAGCCCGCGCCATCCTCGACTGCATGAAATATCACCCGAAGGGTAAGCGGGGCGTTGTGCTCGGCGTCGCTCATGACGGCTACACCGGCGGCAACGTCGCCGAGAAGCTGGCAAAAGCCAACGAGCGCACGACCCTGTTTTGCCATATCGAGACCGCCGAGGGCGTCAAGAACGTCGACGAGATTGCCGCCCTCGACGGGGTCGACTGTCTCTGGGTCGGGCATTTCGATCTCTCGGTCTCGCTCGGCATTCCCGGCCAGTTCGAGAACCCGAAATTCACCAAGGCGATCGACACAGTGGTGAAGGCCGCACGCAAACACAAAAAGGCGCTGGGCCGCCTGGTGCCGAATGTCGAAACCGGCATCGACTATTTCAACAAGGGCTTCGATTTTATCTGCTACTCCGGCGATGTCTGGGTGCTGCAGGCGGCGCTCGCCGACGCTGTTGGCAAGCTGCGTGCGGCCTGCAAGGCGAAATAGGCGCGGTCGTGGCTGAACCCTTTCGCGTCGCGCTGTCGGGCGACTTCCGCAAGGCGGATGGCTCGCCCACTTTTCCCGATTTCGACATTCAACCGCTGCAGAAGGCGCCGGGCGTCGAGATGATATTTCTCGAGCCAGCCAATCCAATCCGCGCCGACCAGCTCGCCGATTTCGATGCGCTGATCCTGCTGGCGCCTCGGTTTACCAAAGAGAGCATCCACCCCAACGGTCGGCTTGGCATGGTCGCGCGTTTCGGCGTGGGCTACGACAATGTGGACGTGCCGGCTTGCACAGAAGCGGGCATTGCGTTGGTCATCACGCCGGATGGCGTGCGCCGGCCGGTCGCGGTCTCCATTGTCACCTTCATGCTGGCGCTGACGGGGAAAATGATGGTCAAGGATCGCCTCACCCGCGGTGGGCCCGAGACCTTTAATCAGCGCGCCCAGCATATGGGCGTCGGGCTGGTGGGCCGGACCCTGGGCGTCATCGGCATCGGCAATATCGGTGCCGAGCTGTTCCGCCTGGCCAGACCCCTCGACATGAAATTCATTGCCCACGATCCCTATGCCGACGAAAAAGTCGCAGCCGGGCTGGGCGTCGAGTTGGTAAGCCCCGAGGACATCTTCCGCCGCGCCGATGTGCTGTCGGTCAATTGCCCGCTGACGCCGGAGACCCGTCATCTGGTGAATGCCGAGCGCTTGGCCCTGATGAAACCCACGGCCTATCTCATCAACACGGCGCGCGGCCCCATCATCGACCAGAAGGCGCTGACCAAGGTGTTGCAGGAACGGCGCATCGCCGGTGCCGGTCTCGACGTGCTGGAGGCTGAGCCGCCCGACCCCGCTGATCCGATCCTGAAACTCGACAATGTGATCCTGGCACCCCATGCGCTGTGCTGGACCGATCAATGCTTTGCCGGCAATGGGGCCGCCGACGTGGCAGCGGTATTGGAGGTGCAGCACGGCCGGGTACCGCGCGGCGTGGTCAACCGCGCCGTCCTTGAATCGCCGCGCTTCAAGGCGCGGCTGAAGGGTTTCGCCAAATGCTACGGCGCTTGAAGACGCCAGCGGTTGGAGAGCGAATTCTCGAATTCGAGCACTCGCTCAAAAAGGGGGGAACCGGCGATTGCGAAAGGGCAATCGCCTCAATCTGGGAGGAAACGGCGAGTCTTTTCAGGAAGATGACGTGGATTGGGTCCGTGGCCGCCCTTGCCCTGTCCTGGGCAGCTGCCGCTTCGGCGGATAGCGCCCTCAAATATCCCATTCTCTGATTTTCGGAACCGCCATGCCGCGCCTCGCCGCAAACCTGTCGCTGATGTTCAACGAGATTGAATTTCTCGATCGCTTTGCCGCCGCGCGCAAACAGGGCTTCACTGCCGTCGAATATCTTTTTCCCTATGCATTTCCGAAGGGAGAGCTGGTGGCGCGACTGCGGGGTGAAGGCATGCAGCAAGTCCTGTTCAACGCGCCGCCGGGCGATTTCGACGCGGGCGAGCACGGTGTCGCGGGTGTGCCGGGCAAGGAGGAAGAATTCCGCCGGACCATGGATCTTGCGTTCGATTACGCTGCGGCTCTCAAATGTCCGCGCATTCATGTCATGGCGGGGAACGTACCACCGAGTGGATCGATCGCAACCCACCGTGCGACCTTCATCGCCAATTTGCAGGGTGCCGCGGCACTCGCCCGCAGCGCGGGCGTGCAGTTGATGGTGGAGGCGCTGAATCCCACCGACTTCCCGGGCTATCTGGTAGGCAGCCTCGAAACCGCGCTGGACATCATTGCCGCGGTCGCCGCCGACAATGTGTTCCTGCAATACGATCTCTATCACTGCCAGATGATGCGCGGGCAGCTTGCCGCGAGCATGCGCGAGAAGATCGGCGTGATCCGCCATATGCAGATTGCCGGCGTGCCGGGCCGCAACGAGCCGGACGAGCAACAGGAGATCAACTATCCCGCCCTGTTTTCGCTGATGGATGAACTCGGTTACCAGGGCTGGGTCGGCTGCGAATACCGCCCGCGCGCCGACACGGCAGCGGGGCTTGCCTGGGCCGCCCCTTGGAATATTGGTCCCAAGGCGAAACGCTGAAAGCGAGATGGAGCGAGGGGCATGAAAATCCTAATCACAGGCGGCGCAGGCTTCATCGGCATCATGCTGGCGCGCCGGCTTCTGAGCCTGCCTGACATCACCGGACCGGATGGCAAGCGCCAAAAACTCGAAGAGCACGTGTGATTCGATGTTGCGGGGCCGGGGGGGCGGCAGGAAAGGGCGGCCAACGGCCACGCGCCGTAGCGTCG
>CAZQLF010000185.1:0-6404 GCA_964594035.1 uncultured Rhodospirillaceae bacterium
GCCCGCCGTCGGCGCCGCGCATCTCCAGATAGCGCTTAAGCCGCACCTCGGGAAAAGCCGTGGTCATGTGATCCACCCAGTCGCCCATGCCCGGCGTTTCGCCCGGCCGGCCGGGAAGTTTGCCAGCGAGAAAATCGCGGAATGATTGCCCGCTGACGTCGACATAGGCGCCGTCGCGATAGATGAAATACATCGGCATATCGAGCAGGTAATCGACATAGCGCTCGAACCCCATGCCGGATTCGAAGACGAAGGGCAGCATGCCGCTGCGGTCGGGATCGGTATCGGTCCAGATATGGCTGCGATAGCTCTGGAAGCCGTTGGCCCTGCCCTCGGTGAAGGGTGAATCGGCGAAGAGCGATGTCGCTAACGGATGGAGAGCCAGCGAGACGCGCATCTTCTTCACCATGTCCTGCTCGCTGGCGAAGTCGAGATTCACCTGCACCGTACAGGTGCGCAGCATCATGTCGAGGCCGAGCTTGCCCTTCTTCGGCATGTAGGCGCCCATGATCTTGTAGCGTCCCTTGGGCATCCACGAGATGTCTGATCGGGCCCATTTCGGATCGAAGCCCATGCCCAGCATGCCGATGCCGAGTTCGTTTCCGACCTCCTTTACCTGCTTCAGATGCGTCTGCACCTCATCGCAGGTCTTGTGGATCGTCTCGACCGGCGCGCCGGAGAGTTCGAACTGCCCGCCCGGTTCCAGCGAGATATTGCAGGCGCCCATGGTGAGGGCGATGACGTTGCCGTTCTCCTCCACTGGCTGCCAGCCGAAGCGCTGCATGCCCTTGAGCAGCGCACCGATGCCGTTGGTGCCTTCATAGGGCAGGCGGCGCAGCGTCTTGCGGTCGAAGGCGAACTTCTCATGCTCGGTTCCGATGCGCCATTGCTCCACCGGCTTGCAGCCCTTCTCGATGTATTCGACGAGCTGGCGCTTGCTGGTGATGGGTTCGCCGCGCGATTTCGGTGGAGCGGACATTCGGCACCTTCTTCGACGTCAAAATCGATATTTGCGGAAAAAGCGCAGGGGACGGTCGATGGTTGCCGGCCTGCGGCGCGCTTCCCCGAATCAGCGCGCCGGCGGGCGCTCCCGGCCATCGCCGAGAATTGCCTGCCAGCAGGCGAGTGCCGCGAGTGCTGCGGTATCGGCACGAAGCACGCGCGGCCCCAAGCCGACGGCGGTAACAAAAGGCAGTTTGGAAAGAGCGTCAAGCTCGGAACGCGCAAAGCCACCCTCCGGTCCGCTCATGACCGCATAGGGCGCACCCGCCGGCATCTCACGCAGCGCTTGTGCAATCGGCACGGCCGCGCCGGACTCGGCACAAAGGATCAGCCGGCGCGCGGGAGACCAGCTGTCGAGAACCTCACCCAGTTTCGCCGGTGTGCGTATCTCGGGAATGTCCAGACGCTCGGTCTGCTCGGCCGCCTCGATGGCATTGGCCCGCAGCCGCTGGAGATTGACCCGGCCGACCGCGGTGTGCTGGGTGAAGATGGGCCAGAGGCAGGCGCAGCCGAGTTCGGTTGCCTTCTCCGCAACCGCATCGATGCGCTTGATGGCGGCGAAGACCAGCCATATATCGGCGCCAGGGCGCTGCAACCGCGAGAGGCTCGACGGGCTGATGCGTGCGCCCGTCTTGGCGATGCGCTCGATCCGGCCCAGCCACTCGCCGTCGCGGCCGTTGAACAGCAGCACCTCGGCACCCACGTCGCGGCGCAGCACGCTGCGCAGATAATGGCTGCGCGATGCATCGAGATCGACCGTGCCGCCGCCGCCAAGCGCTGTCTCGACATAAAGCCTCGGGATCATTGCTCGCTCATTCCCCTCGGGGCTTCCGCCCCCGACCCATTTTCTTGCTAGATTATTGGCCATGACGTCCCCGGACTACCAGAGCAGCGACATGCCCCGGCAGGGCTGGGTGGACCGCTATTTGCCATCCTTCTTTCGCCCCTATGCGCGGCTGGCGCGGCTCGACCGGCCGGTTCCGATCTGGCTGCTGCTGTTGCCCTGCTGGTGGTCGATCGCGCTCGCCGCCTCGCCGGGCGGGTTCCCCAACATCTGGCTGCTGTTCCTCTTCGGCGTGGGGTCCATCGTCATGCGTGGCGCAGGCTGTACCTTCAACGACCTGGTGGACCGCGACTATGACCGCCAGGTGGCGCGCACCGCCACGCGGCCCATCGCCAGCGGCGAGATCGGCATCTTCGGCGCCATTGTTTTTCTCGCCCTCCAGCTTCTGATCGGCCTGTTCATCCTGTTGCTGCTGCGCCCACTGGCGGCGGGGCTCGGTGTCGCTTCACTCCTGCTGGTGGCGACATATCCCTTCATGAAGCGCATCACCTATTGGCCCCAGGCATTCCTTGGCCTGACCTTCAACTGGGGCGCCTTGATGGGCTATGCCGCCGCCACGGGGCGGATCGATCCCGCGCCCGTCGCACTCTACGGCGCCGGGATCGCCTGGACCCTCGTTTACGACACGATCTACGCCCATCAGGACAAGGAAGACGATGCGCTGATCGGCGTGCGCTCCACCGCGCTGAAGTTCGCCAAGCGCACCAAGCCCTGGCTGGGCTTGTTTGCGCTTGCCATGCTGGCGCTGCTGGCGCTGACGATCCTGCTGGCCGGATTGGGCAAGATCGCCTGGCTGGCCGTGGCGGCGGCAGCGCTCCAGCTCGCCTGGCAGATTGCCTTCGTCGATATCGACGATCCCGCCGACTGCCTGAAGAAATTCCGCGCAAGCCGCTGGCTCGGCTGGGCGGTCTTCATCGCCTTTGTGCTCGGGCGCTTCTTCCCGACTTGAACAAGCTCAGCTGAGCGAGCCCTTTTGAACCAAATCGACGCCGCTTCCTTCGTGCGCCGCGAGACGGTCATCGCAAGCCCGCCGCTGGTGCCGGAAATCCGCCTGCATCTGGCGAACGAGGTGGTGCCGCTCTGGCAAGCAACCGAAGCCGATCTGGCCAGGCAAGGTTTGCCCCCGCCTTATTGGGCCTTCGCTTGGCCGGGCGGCCAGGCACTGGCTCGTCACCTGCTGGATCATCCGGACCTCGTTCGTGGCGCCAGGGTGCTCGACTTCGCCGCCGGCAGCGGGCTCGGTGCCATTGCCGCGGCCAGGGCCGGTGCGCAGAGCGTCGCGGCGGCCGAGATCGACCGCTTCGCCATCGCCGCCATCGGTCTGAACGCAGCGCTGAACGATGTACGTGTCGCCACGATCGAAAAGGACATCGTGGGCGAGTATGGTCCCTGGGATGTGATCCTGGCTGGCGACGTCTGCTACGAGCGGCCCATGGCCGAGCGGGTCAGCGATTGGCTGAAGGACATGGCGCACCAGGGTATCCGCGTGCTGATGGGCGATCCCGGGCGCAACTATCTGCCCGGCAGCGGCCTTTCAGAGATCGCCCGCTATCAGGTTCCGACCAGCCTCGATCTGGAAGACCGTACGATGCGCGAGACCATCGTCTGGGCCTGGCAGAAACCTCAGCCGTAGCGCAGCTTGAAATAGAGGATCAGGCTGACCAGCACGAAGGCGGCCGCATTGGCGTAGAGCAGCGCCATCGAAGCGATGATCGTGGCGTAGATCAGCCACAGCACGGTGCCGACCCAGATCATCAAATACATGATGAGCGACAGATCGCCGGCCGAGCGGCTGCGCCAGACTTTAATCGTTTGAGGTACCAGCCCACCGGTGGTCAGCGTGGCGGCGACCAGGCCAAGAATCTCGAGACTCCAGCCGGACATCACGAGGCTCGCTTGGGGTCGAAGCTCTTGGTCCGGGATTCGATGCGGTAGCGCGCGAGCGCATCGTCCACGCTCTGCCAGGCGAGCCGTCCCCACGCCGCCTTGGCATCGTCATAGCTGGAATAGGGCCCGTGCCAGGCCTCGCCCGCCGGATCGGCGCACTCCTTGAATTCGGCATCCTTGTAGCGCCCGCCGACCACCCAATAGGCCGGTTCCGCTCCCTCCTCCTCGATGCGATAGCGGGCATGGGCATTGTCGACGCTGGCCCAGGCGCGCGACTGCCAGGCCGCCTTTGCCGCCTCGTAGCTATCGAATGGGCCGACGCGTTCTTCCTTCCCGCCGTCGGCGAGTGTCTTGAACGCAGTGTCGGCATATTCACCGCCGATCACCCAGTAGCGTGGCATGGCCCCTCTTTCATCCAACTATCTTAGCCGCCGCCGTCTTCGGCACAAAACGGCGGCAATAGGCATTGAACTGTCATGCTCGGCGGGTATAGTCGCCAGCCATTTTCTTGCAGCACGACCATCATGCCCAACCGCCGCATTCAGCCCGCCGACTTCCAACAGATCTACGACATCTTCAGCGCACCGATTTCCCGCTTCGACTGCGGACGATATTGCTCACCGCTGAACGGCGGTGAACCGGTCTGCTGCTCGACGGAGAACGCGGTGCCCATTGTCGATCGCGCCGAGTTCGCCCTGCTGCAATCGCGCAGCGATCTCTGGCAGCGCTATCGACCCGATGATGCTGGCGGCAAGGAGGTCGTGCGCGACATGCATTCCAGCTGTCTTGCCGTCGCTTGCAAGGGTGTGCGCCATTGCGAGCGCGACAACCGCAGCCTCGCCTGCCGCGCCTTTCCCTTCTTTCCCTATCTCGATCGCAAAGGCGATTTCATCGGGCTTTCCATCCACTGGACCTTCGCCGAGCGCTGCTGGGTGATGTCGAACTTGGAGATCGTCGATGCCGAGTACCGCCGGCAGTTTGTCGAAGCCCATGAACTGCTGTTCGACAAGGATCCGAGCGAATACCGGCTTCATCGCGAGTATTCGGCGAGCCTACGGCGCGTCTTTTCGCGCAAGCGGCTGGCCATTCCGCTGATCGGGCGCGATGGGGGTTTGTTCAAGATCCTGCCCCGTGGCGGAGAGATGATCGCCTGCGCGCCGAAGAGCCTGCCGAAATTCGGGCCGTATCGGTCGGAACGCGCCTACAAGGCGGCGGTGGAAGCAGCGGCGGCTTAGCTCACCTCGTAAGTCGGCGGCATCAGCACGGCGACACTGCGCCGGGCCCAATCGAATTGCGGCACCTTCTCGATGGCGCGGGCTTGAGCCTCCTCGAGCCGGGCCGAGGCATCGGCATAGTCGAAGGCGAGCGCTTTTCCGTCCTTCACCACCTGGCGGCCATCGACATAGACCTGGCGGATCGCGCGTTCACCGCCCGCATAGATCATGCTGCGGATCGGATCATGGAGCGGCCGCATGGCCGGGTGCGTAACATCCACCAGCACCAGATCGGCCCGGGCACCCGGCGCTATCCGCCCGATATCGTCGCGTCCCAGCGCCATGGCGCCGCCCAGGGTTGCCGCATCGAAAATGTCCGTGGTGCGCAGCGCATGGACGTTGCCGGCGGAAATACGCGCGGCGTAAGCGGCGTTGCGCATCTCCTCGATAAAGTTGTGCGGAAAGGTATCGGTGCCGAGACCCATGTTGATCCCGGCCCGCCGGTAGGCACCGAAATCCTGCAGGGTGATGCCGCGGCGCATGAAGACCGTCGGGCAGTGAGCGACGGTCGTCGATGTGTCCGCCAGCCGGCCCATATCCTCGCGGCTGGTCCAGTGCAGCCAGGAATGATGGTCGAGAAAGATGCCATGGCCGATGAGGACCTTCGGTCCGAGTGCACCGA
The DNA here is from genome assembly GCA_964594035.1 of uncultured Rhodospirillaceae bacterium. Classification (GTDB taxonomy): domain Bacteria; phylum Pseudomonadota; class Alphaproteobacteria; order Dongiales; family Dongiaceae; genus DASXQK01. The sequence goes on from CAZQLF010000185.1 coordinate 5,630, forward strand.
GCGATTGCAGCCATTCGATCGGCGTCTTGCCATGGCGATGCATGATCTCCTGGAACTCGACCACGCTCTGGGCGGCATGGGTCTGAAAGGGCAGCTGGCGTTCGCGCGCGACATTCGCGGCATCGCTGATCAGATCAGCCGTGCATGTGTCGATCTGGGCCGGACAGACCATGCCCGAGAGTCGGCCGGAGGGATGCTGCCGGGCGCGATCGATCAGGCGCAAGGCACTCTCCATCGCCCTGCGCCCGGCCGGCTCGTTCCATTCATAGGTGACGCTGTGGCCATCGCTCGTGCGCCAGCGCCCGGAACGGAACATGGGCGCGGCATAGACCCGCATGCCGCTCTCGCCCAACGTGTCAAGCCAGCCGTCGTGTTCCAGCGACAGATCGCAGAGCGTGGTGACGCCGCTCATCAGCAGCCCCGACAGCGAGACTTCGCTCGCCGCCTTTGTCCCCGCCGCATCGTTCTGGAACAGGAACAAGTATTCATAGAGCGAGCTGTTGTAGAACTTCGGACTGCCGGCTTCGTCGGTCAGCCCTTTCAGCATGGATTCGCTGGTGGGATGGGCGTGCACATCGATCATCCCGGGCATGACCATCATGCCGCGGCCGTCGATCTCGTGATCCGCCTTGGCGCCGCGCGAAGCGCCAACATGGGTGATCACGCCGCCGGAGAATTCCACATCGATGCCGCGGCGATAGACATGCTTGCCGGCGGCGGCATCGAAGACCACCACCCAATCGGCGTTGCGGATGCGCGTTGTTGCCTTGTCCGT
>CAZQLF010000186.1:0-6395 GCA_964594035.1 uncultured Rhodospirillaceae bacterium
CCTTTTGGGTGCCGCGCAGCGTGTCCGCCGACCCAACCTCGAACACCTGGATCGCGGCAAAGACCGCCGCCGACAACGCCGTCAGCATGAACAGGATGATCTTGACCCGATTGACGGGCACGCCGACGTTCCGCGCGGCTTTTTCATCGCCGCCCACGGCGAAGATCCAGTTGCCGAAGCGCGTGCGCAGCAACACCCAGGTTGCGAGCGCGGTCAGCCCGACCCACCAGGCGATGGAGGCGGGCAGGCCGTCGACGCTGGGCCCGCCGTCGAGCTTCTTGTCGATCCACCCATGCTCGGCCATCCAGACGAAGAAAGGATGTCCGATCCGGCCGCTGAAGAGGGAGACGACGAGACTGTCCGGGTCGCCGGCGGTGATGTTGGAAATCTGAGTATAGCCATTCAGCAGGCGGGTCACCGCGATGGCAAGCCCCCGCAGTACCAGCAGAGAGGCGAGGGTTACGATGAAGGACGGCAACCCCGTCTTGACGGTCAGCCAGCCATTGGCCGCGCCGATCAGCATGCACAGGGAAAACGCGACCAAGATCGAGAGCGGCAAGGAGAGGCCGAAGAGCGTGGCGCACAGGCCAATGGTGACGCCGGCAAAACCGACCATCGAGCCCATGGAAAGATCGAACTCGCCGGCAATCATCAGGAGCGCCGCCGCCACGGCTAGCACGCCGGTCTCGGCCGAGACCTGGAAGATGTTGACCAGGCCGCTGAGACTGAACATGCCGCTGTCGGAAGCGAGGGCATAGAAAACGATGTAGACGAGGATCACGCCGGAGAGGGCGCCCAACTCCGGCCGGTGCAGCAAGCGGGCAAGATGGCCCTGCCTGCCGAGCCGGGACGCATCGCTGCCTACGCCCTTCGCCGTGAAGATCTTCTCGGTAGTCACGTCGCTCGCCTCGCGCATGCCTCTACCCGGCCCGCCGAAAGGCGAGCCGGGCATTTCCCGAGTGGATACTATATGACGCGGTGCCTGTTAGCGGATGCCCTTCTTGCTCAGCACCATGATCTTCTCCACATCCGCCTTCGTCACTGGCGTTGGGCCGGTATAGATGTTCTGAGTCGGCAGCACGCCGTAGCGGGCATACTCGGTCAACATGATGACCGGCAGATAGCCCATCAGATACTGCTGGGAATCGAACGAGAACTGGACTTCACCCTTCTGGAGCGCGACCAGCGTATCGGGGGAAACGTCGAAATTGCCGACCTTGTAGTTGCCAAGGATACCCTTCTCGCGCAGCGCGTTGATGACGTTGACGCATTGCGGGGCGCCGAGCGCCAGGATGCCATTCACCTTGGGATGGGAGGCGACATAGGCCAGGATGCGCGCACCGGTGTCGGTGGGATCCATCGAGATATCGACGCGGTCGCCATGGCCTTGCATGCCCTTCTTGAAGCCGTCGCAGGCGGATTCGTTCACCAGATTGCCGGGCTCCGCATTGGCGCAGACCCCATCGGTGACGCCCAGTGCCAACAGGTTCTTGGCCGCCGCCTCGCCCTGGGCGAAGTAGTTCTGGGTGCCGACGAAAAGCTTGGCGCCCATGGCCTCAACCTGGTCTTCGCCGCTGTCGATGATGATCACCGGAATGCCGGCGGCCACCGCGGCCTTGATTGATTTGCCGAGCGCGGTCGGATCGGGGATCGAGACCACCAGCCCATTCACCTTCTGCGTGACGGCGGCGTCGATCATGCGCGACATCGCGACCATGTCCGTCGTTTGCGGCGCCTGATAGCTGACATGAACGCCCATCAGCTTGGTTGCATCGTCCACGCCCTTCTTCACCACGCCCCAATAGCTGTCCGACGACTGCCCGTGTGTGACCACGGCAATCTTGATCTGATCGGCATTGGCTGACTGAGGTTGCAGCGCAAGGCCGAGGCCGAGCGCAAGGCATGTACTCGTCAGCAGGATTCTGAGCGGTTTCATCGTGCGTATCTCCCTGAATGGCCGGTTGCACCCGGCGTGTGCGCTGAAGCCTGGATGTAAAAGAAATTATCAGCCGCGGCACGGCTGTGCCGGCGCGACTCCGATCGCATGACGGGCAGATGTTTGTTCGGGCTCAGACGTGCCCGGAGAAGGGCCTCAGGCGAGACAGGTCCCGGCCATCAATGACCGAAACGCGGCGATTGCTGCGGGATCGAAATGATGTGGCGAATGGCATGATTGCCGGGCCGCCCCTGTTGTGCTCATGGCACTACGATGACAACGCTAGAACAGCAGATTCAAATTCGCAATGGCTTTGTCGGCGGAAAGCCGATAGCTTTTTCGCGGGTGTCGCAACCCACGGGCAGAGGCCGGATCACCGGCTGGCGAGGCATTCCGCGAGCGCCGATCGCGCGGAGCCTCTGGTGTCGTTTTCATTTTTCCACCCGCACCAACCGCAGGATTGCCCGTGACCAAAGTCAAAATCGCCGTTGCCGGCGCCGGCCTTATCGCGCAGGTCGAGCACATTCCCAATCTGATTTCCCTTTGGGACCGCTTTGACATCGTCGGCGTTGCCGACCCATCACCCTCCGGACGGCGCTTGATGGAACAGCGCCACCGAGTGCCGACGGCCGCCTCGTTCGACGAGCTGCTGGCGCTCAAGCCGGACGCGATGTTGATCGCGGCACCCGATTCCTATCACGCCGAGTTTGCCGGCCGCGCACTGGATGCCGGCATTCATGTCTTCTGCGAAAAGCCGCTCTGCTTCTCGACAGCGGATATCGATGTCCTGATCGCCAAGCGGGACGCGGCGAAGAAGGTCCTGCAGGTTGGTTATATGAAACGTTGGGATCCAAGCTATGAGATGTTGCTCAAGGAAGTCGACGGATTTGGTCCCCGACTGCGCTACATCGCGGTTGAGGTAAACGACCCCGATTCCTGGCCCTTCTCGGTGCATCAGGGATTCCGGCGCTTTTCGGACGTACCGGCGGAACTGATTGCCGACAACAAGGCACGGCTCGCGGCGCAAGTCTCGAAGGCGACGGGCATGAACGCGGACGACGTCGTCATTCGCGCCTATGCCGATTCCATGGCGTCCAGCATGATCCACGATCTAAATGCCGTGCTTGGGCTGCTTGCCCATATGAAGATCGACAACATCCGTCCCGTCACCGGCCACCTTTTTGCCGGAGGCCAGGGCACGGCTGCCACGCTCGCTTTGAACGGCGAACAGGCGTTGTGCCTGATCTCCCACGTGGTGGTGCCCAAACTCGCCGACTACCAGGAACGCATTTCGCTGTTCTTCGACGATCGGCGGTTCGAGCTGATCTTCCCCTCGCCCTACCTCAATCACTTTCAAACACGTCTCGTCGCCTGCAAGTCCGACGGCATGCATCTGTCGACCACCGAGCATCGCAACGGCTTCGGGGAGTCATTCGTGCGCGAGCTGGAGGGGTTCTGGGAGGCGATCGTCAACGGATCGGCGGTGCGCAACACGGCCGAGCACGCACGGGCAGACATGGCCGTGATTCAACGCATCGCGGCACTGGCACTGGCAGCCAGGTCCAGCTGACCTGCTAGTCGCCCTGGCCCATTCTGACCGTGCCGTTGGGGTAGTAGTTCGAATAGACCGGCAGTTTGCCCGCGTCGTCGGAATGAGCCGATTGCCAGGCGAGATTCGGCCGGCAGAGATAAGCCGGGAACTGCCTGTGCAACATGGCAAACCGCGCATCGAGATGCACGGTCTCCATGGCCGGATCGAGGAGCACGCGTCTCAGATGGGGGACCATGCTCGAGCGAATGATGACTGCGTGCAGATCGGTGATGAGGTCCGAACGGACCAGTCCGGGCGAAATCTGGTTTTTTGCGCCGCCATTCCTGCCGCCGAGATAGATGAACTGCCAATCGCGGGGCACCCTGAGTCGAGGCAGGAGCGCCGAAAAGCGCGGATGGAGGACGACGTCATCCTCAAAATGCAGGAAAGACGGGGCCTTCACTCGTTCGACCTCGTCGAGGATCGAGAGCAGAGTGGCGGCGTGTGAGCCTCTCGTCGGCTTCGCCCTGTAGATGGGAGGCAACAGGTGCCAGGGAACATCGTCCACCTTGACCGGCACTTTCCATTCAACATCGATGCCAAGCGCGGCGAATTGCCTTAAGGCATTGCTTCTTCGCTCGTGATGCTGCTCCAGGCTGACGAGCACCCGGCAGGAGATGGCATTCAGGTCGATCGCTTCCGTGCTTTCATCACAAGCGGCGATGTTTCGGCGGCCGAGAAGCGAGGCGGCAACTGTCCTGCACATCCGGACCGGCTCGTCCAAATCATGCCGATGGCGCCTGATGAAGGCCCGCGGTGCAACCGCGATCCTGAACCGGCGCCACAGCGAAAGACGCGGCCCGGCCGGACGCAATGTTCCAGCATCAGCACTTGGCATCTGTCGGGGTCCTCGCCCGCGCCAGCTTGCGGCGCAGGACATTCAAACGCGACGGCTCAGCCTCGTGGAGATCGTTGGTGGCGTTGGCCTCGTGGTGGCGGCGGATCAGACCCGGCACCTCGCAAAGCCGCAGGTGCGTCCCCGTTTTCTTCAGGCGCAGATAGAAATCGACATCCTCCCCCATGCGCATCTCTTCGGCGAAGCCGCAGATCCGTGCAAGCAGCGCACGCCGATAGAGACCGGAACCGATCAGCCAGCCGGCGTGGTGGCCCTCGATCTTCGATTCCGCCGTGATCGTCGCACCCGCCTCAATACGCCGCAGAATGCGGCCATACGCAGCCTCGATGGACTCATCCTGCCGCAGTGCTGCCATTAACGCCTTATGCCGGCCGTTCGGCCACATGTCGTCATGATCGAGAAAGGCGATGAACGCGCCGCGCGAAGCGGCAAATCCCATGTTACGGGCGGCCGATGGCCCGCGGCCTCCGGCAGAAAGAAGGCGCAGGCCGGGATGGGCGAACCGCGAAACGACGTCCGCCGAGCCGTCCGTCGATCCATCATCCACGGCCAGTATCTCATCACCCTTGCCGAGCTGTTCCAGCACCGAGGCGATCGCTTCGCCAACGAACTGCGCGCCGTTACGTACCGGGATGATGACACTGGTCTCAGGAATCATGGTTTCGAATCACGTAGGCGCCGCTGCGCCAGGATCTTCTTCAAGACCAGCAGGGCAAACCGCTTCTGCTTGCCGCCGAGGGTCATGTTTTGCTGGTGGCGTCGAACGAAAAGCGAGATCTGGTCGAGCCGATTGATTGCCAGCCCATGATCGCGCGCGCGGAAGAACCAGTCCACATCCTCGCAATAGGCCAGGCTCTCGTCGAGCAAACCGACCGTGTCGAAGACAGAGCGCCGGTAAAGGGCGCCACCCAGATAATCGAGAAATACCTCCAGCGGACAGCCGATGAACTCGTAATCGCCCGAATCCGGCATCTGCCGCATGATCTGCGGATAGCCTTGGACGACATCTGGCTTCGCGGCGCCGGACATCGCATCGACCATGACGTTCAGATTGTCGAGCGGCCACAGGTCGTCGACATCGAGAAAGGTAATCAGCTCGCCCCGTGACTCGCGGATGCCGCGGTTTCGGGCGGCCGCAGGCCCAGCAGCGTCCTGTCTGATATAGCGGATGGGCATGGGAAGCCCGCGGAGCACAGCCTGGATATCGTCAGTGGAGCCATCGTCGACAACGATGATGTCGAGGGCGGGATAGTTCTGGGCCTGGATGTTGACGATCGCCTCGGGCAGAAACGACGCGCCATCGCGCACGGGAACGATCACGCTGACCAGTGGCCGCGCTTTTGCATGCGGTGAAGGGCGCGCCGGCGTTTTGCAATCTGCCGGCCAGCGTTCCAGAAGTCCCCCGATGGCAGTTGGGACCGCCGCGATATCAGCGCCCAATTCGAGCCTGAGCCCGGGGAGGCCAGCGGCAAGGCGTTCGATGAACGCCACAGTGTAGGCGCTGGCATGAGGCAGGAGCGTGAGCGTGGTGAATCCGGCCGCCCGTTCCACCAGCGGCCGCGACATCGGCGCGAAACCGCTCGCCGGGCGATCAACGATGGCAGGCGTCAGGATCGCCTTCAAGGACAGGGAGCGCACAAGTTGCGGCTTGAAGGCCGGGTAAAGGTAAAGCACGGCCTTGTCCCCGTCGGGGCTGCCGTGATTCCGCGCGAGGGCGGCAAAGCGGGGAAACCGCGCCATCTGGCTCCATTCCAGCTTGCCCGTGCTGTAGAGACTGTGGGCACGGGGGATGGGGCCAGGTTCCACGACGAGAAAATCGTCGGCGACGTAGTCCAGCCCGGCGTCGAGGCAGGCAAGCGCTGTGGTCGATTTCCCAAGGCCGCCTTTGCCGGTGATCAGCACGCCCTCGCCGTTGATGCCGACGGCAGCACCGTGAACGAGCTGGAAGCCTCGGCGCTCCATCCACCAATGCATGAGGGCGCGCATGGGCGAAGCCATGGCCCAATAGGGCA
>CAZQLF010000187.1:0-6387 GCA_964594035.1 uncultured Rhodospirillaceae bacterium
CATGCAGCTAACCGTTTTCGCCTAGCGTTTCCAGGCGCTGATCACAGTGTCCGGAATCCGACTCGTCAGTCACATTCCGGCCACAGTTGGGGGAAATCGTCACGAGTCGTGCTATGTGGCCGAAAAAGGGCTTTGCGGGGCTGATCTACCGGGTCATCATAATCGTATTAAGATATCGCTAACTGATAAACAAAGCTGCGGGCGCCACAGATCGCAGCAATTAATCTTTGTAAATCAGCGATATCTGAGAAAAAACTTGCACCTGCCGTTAGCTGTGGCATTTTGGTGGCGCGTGGAATCAATCGTATGGAGAATGCTATGCTTCGTCTAATTCGCGATCTAAAGAGGGACAAGAAAGGCGTGACGATGGTTGAGTACGCCTTGATCGCAGGCCTCGTTTCGGTGGTGGCCATTGCGCTTCTCACCGGCATGGGCAGCTCGGTCAAGAACATCTTCACGTCGATCAACAACGCGCTTTCGACTGCTTAATTGAGGGGCGCGGTCTGGCATACAATGAAAGCCGGCCGCGATGTCAGGCGTGCATATTGGTGCGGTCCTCGCCTTCGCCGCTCTGTTGTTATGGGCGGCAGGCGAGGACATCCAACGGCTAACGATTTCGAACTGGATCAGCCTGGCCATCGTCGGGCTTTACCCGATTTATGTGCTGGGCTCTCCCGTCGCCGTCGCTTGGCCGTGGTCCGTAGCGATCGCTGCTCTGACGTTCGTGGCCGGTTTCGTGCTTTTTGCCCTCCGCCTGTTCGGCGGGGGTGATGTGAAGCTGCTCGCCGCCACTGCTCTGTGGGCCGGGCCGGGACTTTTCGCCAACTTCATCTTTGTGACAGCCATCGCCGGCGGGGTCGTCGGCCTGGCAGTTCTTCTGTTGCGCCGCCGGCGGATGGCGCCGGCAGCTGACGGCACCCTTGTCGCCCAGCCTGCGGTCATGCCCTATGGCGTGGCCATCGCAGCGGGCGGCTTGATGGTTGCCCTGACGCTTGTGAAAGGGACTCTCACATGAGCGGCCGCGGCGTTCTTCTGATCCTGGCCCTGCTTCTGCTGGGTGCCAGCGCGATTTTCTTCGGCAGGGCCTGGCTGCTCGCGCAGCAGGGCCAGCCCGCGCCACAGCCGGTGGCGGAGGCGCCCAAGCCCACCGTCGCCATGGTGATGGTGGCCAAGACCGATATTCCCATCGGTTCCTTCCTGCGTGAGGACATGCTCGGCTGGCAGGCCTGGCCGAACGACAGCATGGACCCGAACTACATGATCCAGGGGACGAACGACCCGCGCACCCAGGCGCCCTATGACACGAAATCCCTGGTCGGCACCGTGGCTCGTCTGCCGATTTCTGCCGGCCAGCCGATCACCAATGCAAAAATCGTCCATCCGGGCGAACAGGGCTTCCTTGCGGCGGCTCTGAAGCCTGGCATGCGGGCCATCACCATCGGCGTCAGCGAGGTTTCGGGCATTGCGGGCCTCGCCTTCCCGGGCGATCGCGTCGATCTGCTGCTGACCCACGAGGTGGAAGGCACCGGCACGAATGGCCAGAAACGGCATGCCAGCGAAACCGTGCTTGAGAACATCCGCGTGCTCGCCATCGACCAGTCGCTGAACCATCAGTCGGATCCGGCGAAGAATGGCGTAGCGGCCACGGTCGGCAAGACGGCAACCATCGAAGTCAGCCCGAAGCAGGCGGAGATGGTGGCGGTCGCCGGCACGCTGGGCTCGCTGTCGCTCGCGCTGCGCAGCCTGGCCAGCACTGATGGCGGCACGACCATCACCGACATTCGCGACATTCCGGATCCGGATCGCGGCACGACCTTCACCATGGATACGGATGTCAGCCGCGTCATGGCGGTGGCACCTCCTCCCCGCCCCGTCATCACCCGCGGCAATATCCAGCGCAGCATCGGGGTCAATCGCGGTGGTAAAGTGGAGCAGTCGCTTGTCAATTAGTCGGATCGTTCTTGCCCTAACCGCTGCCCTGATCCTCTGCGTGGCGTCCGGCAGCAGCCGGGCATTCGACATCATCCCGACGCAAGGCCAGCCAGTCATCGTCACCGTGAACGAAGGCACGTTGCTGCGCCTCGATCAGTCGCCCAAATCGATCGTCATCGCCAATCCAGACATCGCCGACGTTTCGATCCGCTCGCCGCGGCTCATGTATATCTTCGGCAAGCACACCGGTGAGACGACCCTCTACGCCACCGACGCGCAGGAACACGTGCTGTTCAACATCACGGTGCGTGTCATCCACGATCTTAGCCGGTTGAAGTCGGCCATGGCGGAACTCATTCCGGCAGGACAGATCGCGGTCGATTCCATCGATGGCGGGATTATCCTGCAGGGCACCGTTGGTACCCCTGCTGAGTCTGAAGATGCACGGCGGCTTGCCGTAAAGTTTCTCGGCAAGGATGAAGAGGTCATCAATCGCCTCAGCCTTACGGCACCCAATCAGGTCAATCTTCGGGTTCGCGTGGCGGAGGTCGACCGCGCGATCGTTCGCCAGCTCGGGATCGACTGGAATGCCGCCGGCAATATTGGCCAATTGGCGATCGGCGTCATCACTGCCGGTTTCCCGGCCGCGGCGTTGACGTCGGGCACGGTCGCCCAGACCAGCGGGTTCTATAATGGCCATCTCGCCACCGGAAACTGGGACGTCAACAGTTTCATCGATGCGCTGGCGACGGAAGGGCTGGTGACGGTTCTGGCCGAACCCAACCTGACGGCGCTGTCCGGTGAGACAGCGAGTTTCCTGGCGGGCGGACAGTTTCCTGTGCCGGTGCCGCAGGCAAGCAATGGCGGAAGCGTCATTACGATCGAGTTCAAGAATTTTGGCGTCGGCCTTTCCTTCACGCCCACGCTGCTGGCCGGCAGCCGGATCAGCATGCGCGTGCAGCCGGAGGTCAGCCAGCTCGACTTCACGAACAAGGTGGTCATCGCGGGTCAGACGGTTCCCGGCCTCACGGTGCGCCGCGCCAATACGACGATCGAACTCGCCAGCGGTCAGAGCTTCGCCATCGCCGGCCTGATCCAGAACAATAGCGCCGTCACCACCAACAGCATCCCGGGCCTGGGCGACATCCCGATCCTCGGCGAGCTGTTCCGCTCCAACAAGTTCCAGCGCAACGAGACGGAACTGGTCATTATCGTGACGCCCTATTTGGTCACCCCCGTCAACGGCAAGCTGCCGTTGCCGACCGACGCACTAACACAGCCGCAGGCGGGCAACGTTCCGCCGCCCGCCGGTGGCGTACCACCACAGCAAAGCCAGACCGGCGGTCTCGCGGGCCAGGCCGGCTTTGGCGTGGAGTAAAATCATGCAGCACAAAACCCTCGCGACCCTGCTCCTTGCTGCGGTTCTGCCGCTTGCCGGTTGCAGCGGCCAGCAAATCAACCACTTCCCCTACGCCACCTGGAAACAGAGTCCGCCCGACGCAACATCGCAGGTGACGGTCAAGCCAGCGCGTTTCGACGTCACGTTTAACGGCCAGGACTCCACGCTCGATGGGGCAAACCAGACGGCGCTGAACGAATTCCTCGCTGCCAACCACGTCGACAGCGGCCACACCGTCGATCTTGCGATCGGGCCGGTGCAGCCCGGCGAGGGCGCCGTCGTCGTCAAGCGGGTGAACGCGGTCCAGGCCGAGCTCGCCCGGCGCGGTATCACCGTGGATTCGATCCGCGGCGTGCCCGATGGGCAGGACGGCACGGTCAGCATCCTCGCCAAATCCGTCACCATCGTGCCGCCCGCCTGCCCCGGCTACAATGCGCCGGTCACCATGAACACGGATAACCAGCCGGTGATCGTGACCGGCTGCTCGAACGAGGCGAATCTCGACCTGATGGTCGCCAACCCGGCTGATCTCGCCGGCGGCCGGCCGCTGCCGCCCGCCAATGGCGAAGCCATGGCACTTGGAAGCCAGCGCTACAACGAGGGCAAGGTGCCGGCGATATCCGGCCCCATCGTGACGTCCTCGCAATGAACGACCAGGCATCAGGCCGGTCGGCACCAGCACCGTCCGGCAAACAATCCAACCGCACCGGGCGGGCGGGCTGTGTAGCGTTCATCAACGATCCGCAGAGCCGGGCGGCGGTCCAGGCCGTGTGCCAGCCGCGCCAGGAGAAGTTCACCCTGCATGAGGGCGGCAGCCGCGACGCAGCCGAGTTCGTTGCGCGCAACGCGCTGCCGCGCATCCTCATCATCGATATTTCCGACAGCGACCAGCCGATGGATGCGCTGCTGCCGGTGCTGGCCGCGGCCGGCGACAGCACCCGCGTCATCGCCATCGGCGCCGCAAACGATGTCAGCCTCTATCGCGAGCTGGTCGAAGCCGGTGTTACCGACTATCTCGCCAAGCCGCTGACCGATCGCTCCATCCTTGGCGCGATCCATCGCGCCGAGGGCGCCGATGCCGCGTCCAAGACACCGGCCAGCGAGCGCAGCCGGATCGTCGTGATCATGGGCAGCCGCGGCGGCGTGGGGGCCAGCACGGTGGCGGCCAACCTCTCCTGGTTCCTGGCGGAGGAGCGCCGGCGCAAGACAGCCCTCCTCGACCTCGACCTCCAGTTCGGCACGATCTCGCTCGCCTTCGACGTCGAGCCTTCGCGGGGCCTGCGCGATGCCTTGATGCAGCCCAACCGCATCGACAGCCTGCTGGTCAACAGTGCTTCCGTGCGCGTGAGCGAGCGGCTGGCCCTGCTCGCTGCCGAGGAAGCGCATGAGGAAGATTTCCGCTACGAGCCCGCGGCACTGACCCTGCTGCTCGACGAACTCGCTCAACAGAACGAATTCATCGTCATCGACCTGCCGCTCTATCCGGCCACCTACCGCAACAAGGTGCTGCCGATGGCGCGCGACGTGATCCTGCTGACCGATCTGTCGCTGGCGGGCCTGCGCGATTCGATCCGCATCTGCACCCAGGTGCAGAAATCCGTGCCGTCGGCCAAGCTGCTGGTGGTGGGCTGCCGGCCCGCCTCTCACGATGCCGGCGTGACCCGGGCCGAGTTCGAGAAATCGCTCGGACGCAAACTCATCATGGTGCTGCCCGATGACCACAAAGGGGCGGCAATGGCCGCGGCGCGCGGCAAACCGCTCGCCGTGGCGGCACGAGGCAGCAAGCTGACCTCGGCCATACGCAACCTGGCGTCCCAGCTCGGCGAAGCCAATCCCAAGCCGGCTGGAAAGTCGATCTTTGGCTGGTTGAGCAAAAAATAGGTAATTGAACATGGCAGCGATGGCTTCCCCTCCGACGACGGACTCGCAGACGTCGCCCGAGCTGGGTGTCTCCCCGGGTTCTGCGGTCGAGCGGATGTGGCCCGCCGTTCAGCGCGCCTTCGAGCGCCAGGCCACAGCCGAGTTGCCGCGTTCACAACTGACCATGCAGGTTGGCATGATTGTCGCCGAACAGGCCGACGCCATGCATGCCGAGCTCAGCCTCAAGGATCGCCGCCAGGTGATCGAGCAGCTCGTAACGAGGCTTGCTACCCAGCAGGCCCCGCGGGATGCAGCAGCGGCAGTGGCCACCGGCAAGGCGCCGGTGAACATTCGTCCCGCCCGTAGCGATCAGATCTACCAGGTCGGCACCGGCCGGCGCGGCATCGAGCAGGCTCTGCTCGAGGTGCAGCCCATCATCGTCCAGCGCATCGACGTGACCGCGGCAGCGCGCCTCTCCCGCGATGAACTGGGCCGCCAGCTCACCGGCCTCGTCGCCGAAATCCTGGCGGAGCGCAAGCTCCGCCTGAACGGCTCCGAGCAGGAAGAGCTGATCCGCCTTCTGCTCGACGACATGCTGGGCCTGGGCCCCCTGGAGCCGTTGCTCGCCGACGAAACGGTCACCGACATCATGGTCAACGGCCCGCGCTACGTCTTCGTGGAGCGCAAGGGCAAGATCGAGCCGACCAACGTCGCCTTTCGCGACAACCAGCACCTCATGAACATCGCAACGCGCATCGTCAGCCAGGTCGGCCGGCGCATCGATGAATCGATGCCGCTTTGCGATGCGCGTCTTGCCGACGGCAGCCGTATCAACATCATCGTTCCGCCGCTGGCCATCGACGGCCCCTCGATCTCGATCCGCAAATTCGCCAAGCGCCGCATCACCTTGGACGCCATGGCGCAGATCGGCAGCCTGTCGCCCAATCTCGCCACGGTCATCAAGGTCGCCGGCCGCTGCCGCCTGAACGTCATCATCTCCGGCGGTACCGGCTCCGGCAAGACGACGCTGCTTAATGCCATGTCGCAGCTCATCGACCCCGGCGAGCGCATCGTCACCATCGAGGACGCGGCCGAGCTGCAGCTCGATCACCAAGACCTGGTACGGCTGGAAAGCCGGCAGCCGAACATCCAAGGCCGCGGCGAGACCACCAACCGCGACCGGCTCGCCAACCCCC
>CAZQLF010000188.1:0-6363 GCA_964594035.1 uncultured Rhodospirillaceae bacterium
GAAGGAGCCCGGCGAAAGCCACGCTGCGTCGAGGAAAGATGCTGTGCGCGGTACCACCGGCGTCGAGGTGATGACGATGTCCATATTTTCAACGGCGCCCCGCGGGTCGGAGACAGCGTCCGCGGTCATGCCAAGCTGCCGCGCTTCCTCGGCGAATCTCTGTGCCGTACTGAGGTTACGACTGTAAGCCTTCACCCGGCGCAGCGGGAAATGCGGCCGGAGTGCTGCAAGATGGGCGCGTGCCTGCAGGCCGCAGGCAACGAAGCCGATCGACTGGCTGTCCTTGCGTGCCAGGCGCATTGCGGCCGCCACCGTGGTCGCCGCGGTCCGCACGCCGGTAATCCAGCTTGCATCCATGATGGCAAGGGGCAGGCCGCTCTCGGCATCGCTCAGCAGAATGACCCCGTTGATATGGGGCAGGCCGCTTTTGGCGTTGTCGGCGACACCCACCCATTTGATCCCGGCATAGGCCGGCCTGGCGAAAACGCCGGGACTGGCGAGAAAGAGCGTGCCTTCCGCGGCATGCAATGCCAGCTTGGGCTTCATCTGGGCCGAGCCGTCGGCCTTGGCGGCGAACATCGCCTCGATGGCGCGATCGACCTGCGCCAGGCTGAGATTGCAGGCGAGAATATCGTCGTTGGAAAGATAAAGAATATCGCGGCCGAGTTTCATCTGTTGAACCTGTCTTTTATCAATGAATCCGGGCAATTTGTGCCCCAGGCGGGGGACGACATGCAACAAGGGACCACGAGTCGAATATGATGGAGTCGGGCAGTGCTTCGATTCTTCTGGCCAGGGATGGCGGGATTGCGGAAATCCGTTTCAACCGGCCGAAGGTGCTGAACGCCTTCAGTCTGGAGGCGGGCCGGCGATTCCTTTCCTGCTGCGAGCAACTTGCCGCCGACAGGACCGCACGCGCCGTGATCCTGCGGGGCGAGGGCTCGTCCTTCATGGCGGGCGGCGATCTGACCCAGTTTCGCGATGCCACCGACCGTCCGGCCTTTACCCGCGAGATCCTCGAACCGTTGAACAGTGCGCTTCTGATCCTCGATGAGTTGCCGACCCCGGTGATCGCCGCCGTGCAGGGAACCGCGGCGGGTGCAGGCGCCAGCATCGCGCTTGCCGCGGATTTCGTCATCGCCACAGAGGATGCCAAATTCATCTTCGCCTATGCACGGGTCGGCACATCGCTCGATGCCGGCTCGACATGGAACCTTCCGCGGCTCGTGGGCCTGCGGCGCGCCATGGAGCTGGCGATGCTGGCCGAGCCGGTCGGCGCAGCCCAAGCGCTCGCCATGGGGCTTATCACACGCGTCGTTCCGCCGGAAAAACTCGTGGAAGAAACAGCGGCACTGGCCAAGCGGCTTGCGGCGGGGCCGACGCGTGCTTATGGCCGCATCAAGCGGCTGCTGCGTGAATCATCGACCCAGGAATATGCGGTGCAGTTGAAAGCGGAGATCGACGCCTTCGCGGCCTGTTCGGCCACGGAGGATTTCGGCGAGGGCCTGGCCGCTTTTTTTGAAAAGCGCGCCGCCAAGTTTCAGGGGCGCTAGGGGGAACGGGATCATGAACAAGGTGCTGGCGGGCAAGCGCGCGTTGATCTATGGCGGCGGCACGGGCATCGGCTATGGCTGTGCCCATGCCTTTCTGGAGAACGGCGCCAGCGTGTTCATTTCCGGTCGGCGCCGCGACAAGCTGGAGGAGGCGAAGGGCAAGCTCTCTGCCTCCGGCAAAGTGGCTTTTCAGGAGGGTGATGCGGCGGCCGAGGCCGATGTCGAGCGCGTCACGCGCATGGCGGTCGACTTCCTGGGCGGTATCGATACCCTGATCGTCAGTGCCGGCCGCGCCCATATCGGCTCGATCCTGACCTGCTCGCCGGCCGACTTCGACGACGTGCAGCGCACGAATGTGCGTGCGCCCTTCCTGACGGCGCGCGCTGCCGCCCCGCGTCTGATCGAGGCAGCGCCGTCGGCGATCATCCTTCTCGCCTCCGTCGTTGCGACGGCGGCGATGAAGGATCGGGTCGCCTATATCACCAGCAAACATGGCGTCGTGGGCATGGCGCGTTCCATGGCTCTCGATCTGGCCGACAAGGGCGTCAGGGTGAACGCCATCAGCCCCAGCCTGATCCTGACCGAGATGACGCGGGGCATCATGGCACGGGAAAAAGATCCAGCCGCTACCATGGCGCGGCGCGAAGCGCAGCATCCCGTCGGCCGCCTGGGCCGCACGGAAGACATCGGTTCGCTCGCCGTCTATCTCGCGAGCGATGCCAGCAGCTGGATGACCGGACAGGACATTGTTATCGACGGAGGATTGACGCTGGCCTGACGTCCGGCCGGCTTCGGCGATGTTCTATTCCTGGATCATCCTGGCCATTCTGTTTCTTGCGCGTGCGGCACTGGGTTATCAATTCCAGTCGATTGCCTCGGTCGCGCCTTTTCTGGTCAAAAGCCTGCATGTCAACTACGCCGAGATCGGTACGCTGATCGGCGTCTACATGGTGCCGGGCGCGATCGTCTCGCTGCCCGCCGGAATCATCGGTCGCCATGTCGCCGACCGCTGGTTCGCTGCCGCCGCGCTGGGCCTGATGGCGATCGGCGGTGTGCTGGTGGGCATGAGCCATGGCTATGCACTGGCATTTGCCGGCCGACTCTGCAGCGGCGCTGGCAACGCCATGCTCAACATGATCCTGACCAAGATGGTGGCCGACTGGTTCGTTGAGCGCGGCCTCGCTCTGGCCATGGGGATCCTGCTGGCGAGCTGGCCGTTCGCCATTGGCTGCGGCCTCGTCATCCACGGCATCATCGCAAGAAGCTGGGGCTGGCCCATGGTCATGTATTCGTCCGCGGGCTTCTGTGCTTTCGCCATGCTGCTGGTAGCGCTGCTTTATCACGCGCCCGGCGGGCGGCGAAAAGCGAAGGACGCGCGAAAATCGAGTGAAACAGTGGGCTTCGTCCTGCCGCCGCTGCACGAAAGCCTCCCCGCGCTCGTTTCCGGCTCCATCTGGGGCACCTACAACATCGCGCTGCTGGTCTTCTTCAGCTTCGCGCCGCTGCTGCTGGTCGAGCACGGTGCGCTTCAGGTCGAGGCAGCATCCTGGGCCAGCACCGCGCTCTGGATCTGCATGTTCTCGGTTCCGCTCGGCGGCTTTCTCGTGCACCGCATCGGGCGCGCCAATGCGGTGATCTGCGTGTTCAGCTTTTTGAGCGGCTGGGTCTTCGCCTTGTTGCCCTCCGGCGCCTGGCCGATCGTGCTGTGCGCGGCGCTGGGTTTGCTGATGGGGCCGCCGGCCGGCCCAATCATGGCGTTGCCGGCACGTGCCCTCAGCCTGAAGAACCGTTCTTCCGGGCTCGGCCTGTTTTACACGATTCACTATTTCCTCAGCGCCGTGGGCCCGGCGATTGCGGGATATCTGCGCGACGTAACCGGCGGCACCACAGCCTCGGTTCTTTTCGGCGCGCTTTGCTTTCTTCTGATCCTGCCGCTGCTGATGCTGTTCGAACGGCTGGTGGACCGTGCTTCACGTTGAGATAACGTAAGGCAATCGGACGCTAGAGCGGCCGGCCCATGCGGGCCATGGCGTCGTCCCAGACCCTCTTGCGGTCGTCGTCGAAGATCAGGTCCGGATCTTCGGGAATCGTCAGCCAGTCATGACGGGCGAGTTCGACCTCGAGCTGCCCTGGACCCCAGCCGGCATAGCCGAAGGCAACCAGGCTCTTCTTCGGGCCCTTGCCATGGCCCATGTCGCGCAGCACCTCGACGCTCGCTGTCAGCGCGATCTTGGAATCGATCGCCTGTGTCTCGGTGCGGTGATAGTCGATGCTGTGCACGATGAAGCCGACGTCGGGCTCCATCGGCCCGCCGGCGAAGACTTGCACCTTGCCCTGGACGCTGTCGTCCGATTTGCCGAACGCGTCGAGCAGGCTCGCAATCGTCTTTTCGGCGAAGGGCTGGTTGATGACGATGCCGAGCGCCCCCTGATCGCCGTGCTGGACGACCAGGATGACGGTGTGACTGAACACCGCCTCGGTGACCTGGGGCGAAGCGATGAGAAGCTGGCCTACGAGCGGATCGTCCTGTGCCTCGGCCGGGCGGGCCGCGCCCAACAGCGCCAACAGGATCGCGATCACGACTCTCATCGCAATGCTCCTTCGTCCCCGGCCGGCATGAGATAGTAGCGTGGCGAGGCATGACATTGAAACAGCCAGGCGGTTCATAAGGTCCGCTTCGACCGCAAGGCCATTCGCGCCGGCACGAGCGCGTGAAGATGCGCACGTTTCGGTCGTGCCTGAAAGCCGCGCTATCGACGCACAGCGCGGACGCGCTCTATAGTCTCATGACCACGTTTCTTGCAATCCGGGACCAGCCGTCCAGGCCGGCTCATCGCAGGGGGACATCAATGTCAGCGCAGACCGCCATTCGGGAAGCGCGCGCGATGCTGAAGCTGAAGGGCGGCGACAAGGTTGCTTTCTGACCATGGCGAAGGCAATCGAAACCTATCGCGGCGTGGCCTATCCGTGGCACTGCGATTCCATGGGGCACATGAACACCCAGTTCTATTCGGCCCTCTATGACGGCGCCTCGTTCCACTTCCTCTCCATGCTTGCGCCGTACAGCGAGCTTCAGAAGGCCGGCATGGGCTGGGCCGATGTGCGCCAGCTGATCGAATACAAGCATGAGGTGCCGGCCGGGGCCCTGCTTCTGGTGCGCACGACCCTGAAAAGGGTTGGAAACAAATCGGTCGAGTATCTGCACGAGCTGCGCAATGCCGAAACGGACCAGCTCCATTCCACCAGCGAACAGGTGACGGTGTTGTTCGACCTGAAGAAGCGGGCGGCAGCGCCTTTGGACGACGCCATTCGGGTTCGCGCCGCCACCCTGGGGGACGTCAACTAATCCGATGAAGACGCGGATCGAGGGGCGCTGCATCTGGCTGCGCGAAGCGATCTCGCGGGACGAAGAGGACTGCGCCGGATTGCAGGGCAACCAGACAGCGGATGTCTGCATCGTCGGCGGCGGATTCGCCGGAATGTGGACCGCCTTCGAGTTGAAGCGCCGCCAGCCGTCGCTGGATGTCGCCATCGTCGAGGCCGATATCTGCGGCGGTGGGCCCAGCGGCCGCAACTCCGGCATGGTCCTCTCACAATGGGCCAAATTTCGTGCGCTTCAGGCATTCTGCGGCGCGGACGGCGCCATTGCGCTCGGCAAGTCCTTCGGCCAGTCGGCCGACGACATTGCGGCTTTCTGCCAGGTTCACGGTATCGATGCCGAGTTCCGGCGCGACGGCTGGATCTGGGGCGCCACCTGCCCGCGCCAGGTGGGCTCCTGGAACGACATCATGGCTGCGCTGGATGCGCATCGGGTCAACCCGTTCCGCGCCATAACCGGCGAAGAAATCGCTGCCGTCACGGGCAGCAACTCCTTCCTCGCGGGCATCTACGATCCTTCGGCGGCAACGGTGCATCCCGGCAAGCTCGTACGCGGTCTTCGCCGCGTCGTGCTGAAGCTTGGAGTGCGCCTCTATGAGAATTCGCTAATGACGCGCCTCGAGCGGACCGTGCCGCGCGTGCACACTGCCGCTGGTTCGATCAAGGCCGGCCGCGTGGTGCTGACGATGAATGCCTGGTCGACGCGCTTTCCTGAGTTGCGCAGCGCCATCCTCGTCATTGCCAGCGACGATGCGATGAGCGCGCCGGCACCGGAATTGCTGGAGCGCATCGGCTACAAGGCACGGCCGCTGATGAATGATTCCCAGCTTTTCGTCACCGGCTTTCGCACGACCAGCGATCATCGTTTTGCGCCCGGCATCACCGGCGGCGTCATCGGCTTCGGCGGGCTTGGCAGCAATCGCTTCGAGGGTCGCTCGTTCCGCGAGGGTGCAATCAGGGATAGCGTTCGACGCGGTCATCCAGTTCTGGCGGACCTGCCGTTCATCGACAGCTGGGTTGGCCCGATCGATCGCCCCCGCAGCGGTTTTCCGCTGTTCGAAAGGCCGGTATGTCCTCCCGCCAGCCACGGGTCTTCATAGACCACCGCGCCGAGCCATTCGGAGAATTTATGGTAGGCGCGTTTCCACAGCGCGTTGAAGGCGCGCGCGGAGGAGACAATCGGGTAATAATGCACGCCGAATTTCGAGCAAATCTCGGCGATGCGGTACGGCATGCCCGCGCCGCAGGTGACGCCGTTGACGATGCCTTTCGCGCTTTCAAGGATGCCTTTTAAAATCCGTTCCGCCCCGCACATTTCCCAGAGGATGTTCATGTGCCGACGCCCGCCGCCATTGGCGCGTTCATAGGCGTTGCGCGCCTTGGCCAAGCCGCCCTGGATGGCGTAAGCGACCAATTCCTCATGGGCTTCGAG
>CAZQLF010000189.1:0-6345 GCA_964594035.1 uncultured Rhodospirillaceae bacterium
GCGGGCAACCTAGACTTGAGTTGGAGGAAGAAAGAGGTGGGTTCCCGGGTCGCGCCCCATGGGGTCGGCCAGGGGCGACCGCCCCGGGAATGAGGAATTGAGAAGTAGCGGGATGGAGGGGGAGTAAAAAGCCGCTGCCTCGCAAGAGCAGGCCATGCCATTTTGGAAAGCCAGCCTGGCTCTGCCGTCAGGCCCGCCAAGGTGACAGAAATGGGGAAAAGGCCTAAATATTAAGGGTATTCGCTACCGCCCCCTGGAGTGACCATGAAGCTTGATGCCAATAGCCCCCTGATCGGCATTCCCGCCTGTGTTCGAAGCCTGGATACCCAGCCCTTCCACACCGTGGGTGAGAAGTACATCACGGCGGTGATCAATGGCGCCGGCGGAATGCCCCTGCTGATCCCCTCCCTCGGGGAGGTGTTGGACATGAAGGATCTAGTGCGCCGGCTCGACGGCCTTCTGATCACCGGCAGCCCGTCGAACGTCGCGGTCGATCTCTACAGTGGCAAACCGGACCGACCGGACAGCCCGCAGGACCCCAAGCGCGACGCGACCACGCTGCCGCTGATCCGCGCGGCGCTGGCCGATGGCCTGCCGGTCTTCTGCATCTGCCGTGGCATTCAGGAGCTGAACGTGGCACTCGGCGGAACCCTGCACACCCAGGTGCATGAACAGCCGGGCGCGGCCGATCACCGCGCCATCAAGACCGATGACATGGATGCAAAATACGCGCCGCGCCATCGCGTCGATCTCGCGCCCGATGGCGAGATGGCGAAACTGCTGGGCAAGAAACAGATCCAGGTGAACAGCCTGCACTGGCAGGCGATCGATCGTCTCGCCGACCGGCTGGTGATCGAAGGCCGTTCCGATGACGGCGTGATCGAGGCGGTGCGTGTCATCGATGCCGCGAGCTTTGCGCTCGGCGTGCAGTGGCATCCGGAATACAAGGTCACCGAGAGTCCCATCTCGATGATGTTGTTCCAGGCTTTCGGCAAAGCGGCCCGCTCGCGCTCGAAGAGCCGGCGCGCCCGTGAAATGGCGGCCTAGCTCAAAGCAGCTAAGATACAACTTTAAGCTGGCCTGCTAGTCATCCCCAAGCCACTGTTTAGACTGATTTAAATCAGCCCTGTTAAGTTGCCTGCCTGCCTTGCCGAGATTGCATGGGCGATTTCACCCGCGGGCTTGAATTCCGGGATCACGGCGCCAAATACAGTTCATACAGTGGTCGCGGCCGCAAAGGTTGTGATCGTCCGAAAGTGGTTTCCCCCACCACGACGGGCTCCGAAAGGAACTGCCAGAACGCCCGGTCCTCCCCTGGCCGGGCGTTCACTTTTTGGCGGATCAGAAGTGCGCGCGCTATAACGCCGCTTCTTCATTAGCCAACACAGGAATCGGCGCCCGTGCGGCTTGCGACGTGGAACGTGAACTCGGTGCGGCTACGCCTCGACATTCTGGCGCGGCTCGCCGCCGAGCATCAGCCCGATGTGGTCTGCCTGCAGGAGATCAAGGCCAAGACGGAAGATTTCCCCTTCGACGCGGTGCGCGCGCTCTATCCCCACATCTATCTGCGCAGCATGAAGGGCTACAACGGGGTAGCCATCCTCTCGCGTCTGCCGCTGAAGCAGCCGCAAGGGCGCGATTGGTGCGGCAAGGAGGATTGCCGTCACGCCGTGGCGATGCTTCCCGGCGGCGTCGAGCTGCACAATTTCTATATTCCCGCCGGCGGCGATATCCCCGATCGGAAGATCAACGCCAAATTTGCCCACAAGCTCGATTTCCTCGATGAGGCGACCGGCTGGTTTGCGCAAGGCCGACGCAACGCGAAAAAGATGATCCTGGTGGGCGATCTCAATGTCGCACCGCTGGAGAGCGACGTCTGGTCGCACAAGCAGCTGCTGAAGGTGGTGAGCCACACGCCCATCGAAGTGGAAAAGCTCGGCCGCCTGCGGGAATCAGCCAAGTGGGTGGATGCGGTACGCAAGATCATTCCGCCGGCAGAAAAGCTTTACAGCTGGTGGAGCTATCGAGCATCCGACTGGGACGCGTCCGACCGTGGACGGCGGCTGGACCATATCTGGGTGACGCCCGGCCTGGCGCCGGCGGTCAAGGATGCCCGCATCCTGCGCGAAGCGCGGGGCTGGCGGCAGCCCTCCGACCACGTGCCGGTCATCGTGGATTTCGCTTAGCTAGGTCGTGGCCGGCTCCGCCGTCGGGCGAGGTAGTAACGGCCAGCTTCGCCGCCGGGCAGCGGCAGCAACGTGAAATCCGGGTGGCTGACCGGCTGGTCGGATACGAGAATGCCCTCATCCTTCAGAAGCTCGGACCAGATGGGCGCCAGTTCGTTCGACAGGGCCTGGCTTGCCGCATCGTCACCGCTGCCGACATCGCCATGGATAAGAGCGACCTGGCCTGCATAGCGCTTAACAGCCTCCGGTGCGGTGGTCCTGAAATCGCCGAGCCAGAGAAGATGTTTCGGCGGGATGCAATCGGGGTGGGCCGCGACCCTTCGATCGAAGACGTGAATATCACGGCCGGGCAAGCGCTTGCGCAGATGATCGTAGCTGCGCCCGTTGCCGAGACCGAATTCCATGATCGGACCGCTGCGCCGTTCGGTTTCGATAGTGGCCCAGTCGAGGCAGCTGCGCAGCGTCTCCAGCCGGCGGATAGCGCTATCGAGGCGGCTGGTGGCCGGAACGCTCATGACGGGCGACTTGGCGCCGGCTGTTCACTGGCGCCGGAGTGCTACGGCCAGCCTGTCCTCGCATTGGCGCAGCAGCGCATTGGTCGTTTCCATGCGGTGCGCCAGAACGCGCATCACCTCCACCGCCATGGTGGGAAAATCGCTGACCATGCGGAAGAAGAGTTCCTTGCTGATCTTGAGTGTCGTCGTCGGTGCCGTGGCAGTGACAGTCGCGGTGCGCGGGACATCGGCCAGAATGCCGATCTCGCCCACGATCTGGTCCTTGCCGAGCTTGGCCACTCGCGTGCTGCCGCCGCCCGGAGACTCGACGTCGATGGCGACCTCGCCCGCCACGATGATATAGGCGCTGTCGGCGGCATCGCCCTGATGGAACAGGATCTCATCAGCCTTGAACATCGCCCGTTCGCTGGTGAAGGCGAGCAGCTTCAGCTTGGCCGGCTCGACCTTGGCGAAAAGCTGGATGCGGCGGAGCATCTCGACTTCTTCGTTCAGGCTCATCGCTGTCCTCTCACTGCGCTGCTTCCGGAACGCCTGTCATGCGGCCGAGCACCTCGTCAGGCTTGCCCTGATCGACGACGCGGCCATCCTTCATTGCCATCATCCATTCGAAGTCATGCGCTGCTTCCGCGTGGCGCGAGACCCAAAGCACGCCTTTGCCGGAGCGGCTCTTCAGCACCGCCTTCGTAATACGAGTCTGGGCGGAACCATCGAGCAGGGCCAGCGTCTCGTTGACGATCAGATAGTCGGGCCGCTTCAGGAGAGCGCGGCCCAACCCGATTTTCTGCCGCTGGGGTGCGGTCAGCCGCTTGCCGGCAATCCCGGATTGATAGTCGAGACCGACGCGCAGCACAGCGGCGCGCAGGCCCAGCTTATCCACCACTTCGCTGATCACCTTGCCGATGCGCGAAGCGGCCTGCGCCTGGCCATAGACGAGGCGGCCGAACAGCATGTTGTCCTGCACGGACGCAGCCATGATGTACCTGCTGCTGTCGTAAAACTCGACGGAGCCTTTCAGATCGTCGGGCAGATTCTGGGCGAAGCTGCGCCGGGCCGCCAAGACGCGGGATTCGAGGTCGCGGTCGATCAGATCCAGGCGATGGCGCGCCTCGATATAGGGGAAGGCCAGCGCAATCAGCCGGTCGCGTTCGTCCTGGGGCAGTGAGGAGACCGGGTTCTTGCCCAGCTTGCCGAGCAAGGCGCGGTATTCCGGCAGATCCTCCGCCTGGATGAAGCTGAACTGCTCGAAGAAGGGATGCCCGGGGGGCAGATCGGCGAACAATTCGACCATCGTCTCGGCAATGCGCCGGCCGACATCGGCGAGCGCGCTTCCCAGCATGTTCTCCGCGAGCACCTTGTGCAGGTACGGGTTGGTGGCGATGCGGTCGGACTGGAGATCGGGTCCGACGGGAGCGCCGAACATCAAATTTTCCGATACCGACATGTTCTTGTTGTAGCGGTCGATATCGAAGGGCTCGACCAGATCGGCGAGGGTCGGATCGGCAAGACGCGAACGCAGGGTGTTGCGCGCCTCCACGAAGCGGCTTGCGAGATCGCCGTGGGTCTTCACATTGACGGTGCCGCGCAGGCCGAACTGATAGACGTCGTCCTCCAGCTCGATCAGCTTCAGGGTCTCGACAATGCGCTCTTCGAGGCCCGCCATGTCCTGCGCGCCGGCGGCCTCGTAGTCGATCCAGTCGGCGTGGATATCCAGTATCGGGTTGCCGGCGCGCTGCGACTCGCGATCGGTCAGCACCCGCTGGCGCTGGGCTGCCTCGTCATAGTCGAAGGGGCGCACCGGTGCATGCTTCAGCCCGTAGACAAGGTTGTCGCGCACGCTGACCGGAAAAAGATAGGCCTCTGGTCCTGCATAGCCGAAGCGCCGGCCGAGGAAGGCCTCCGGCATTTCCATCAGGTTGTGCCCGCTTACCGAGATCGTGCCGGCGGAAAGGGGGGCAAGGCGCATCAGCGCCGCGGCCACGGTTTCGTTGCCCGAGGCGGAATCCCCCAGCAGGGCGACCTGGCGGCCTGGCGAGAGCGTCGTGGTCAGCCCGTCCAGCAGCTTGTTGCCGTTGTCGTCCAGCACGACCACGCCATTCAGCGCGATATCGCCGGTCAGCGGCTCGACCGGCAGCTCAGGCACCGCCTGCAATTCGGCGACAAGCGTTCCGTCCGGCTCGAACTGCTCGACCACCTGTTCGTATTTGATCTGCACGTCCTGGCGCTGCTGGTCCCAGTCGATCAGCTCCTTCACCGGGCCGGGCAGATCCTTGTAGGCGTTGATGACGGCAACGATGATGCCGAGGTCGACCTTGCCGGCAAAGGCGAGCAGGCCGCCCAGCAGGTAGAAGGTGAAGGGCGTCACCTGGGCCAGGAAATTGTTCAGCCCCTTGACCGCGAATTTGCGCTGATAAAGTTCGAAGCGGATGTCGTAGATGCGGGCGAGGCGATCCACCACATCGGCGCGCTCGAAGTTCGAGGTATCGTGGGCGTGGATCTCCACCGAGCCGTCGGCACATTCGGCGATGCGGCCGGCAAGCGCGCGTGCCGTCAATTGACGCTGCTTGCCGAGGCGCAGGATCTTCCGGCGCAGCTTCGGGATGACCACCGCCTGGACCACCAGGATCACCACGGCGACCATGCCGAGCCACACGCTCTGCAACAGCATGAAGTAGAGGGCCGTCAGCGCATAGCCGCCGAGGAACGCCGGCTGGATAAAGGCATCGCCGATGAACCCGCCCAGCGGTTCCACCTCGTCCTTGATCATGGTGGCGATCTCCGCCTGCTTCACCTTGCGGAACTGGGCCTGGGGAAAGCGCAGCAGGCGATCGAACAGGTCGAAGCGCAGCCGGCGCAGCATGCGCTCGCCCAACCGGCCCTTGGACGTGTTGATGTAGGTTTTGAACCAGTTGTTGATGACCACGAAGATCAAAAACAGCGTGCAGATTGCCACCAGATAGCCGGTGCGCTCGAGCCGGAAGCCATCGAACAGAACCCAGCTTGCCCCGCCCAGGAACCCGGGCAGGCTGAGCTCGATATGCATGAAGGTCGTCATGCGATCGGCATGGGCCGACAGCTTGGTGATCGCATTGACGATGGTCTTGGGCAGATCGAGGGAAGCGTAATAGAACAAAAGGGAAACGACCACGACAGCCAGAATGCTCAGCTGTTCGCGCTTGCTGTACTTCAGTATGTATTTGAAAAGATTGGGTTCCATAATTCCTTACGAAACAGGCTCCCCTCAGCCGTGAGAGACTATCCCAACTTGCCCAGCCAAGGAACGGCTATGCCGGACGAGGTTTTTCGCCCTCTGTCGAGCCCGCAACTGTTACCGAATCTTCGCTATTCGGGGCGGGGGGCCCATGGCATAGTCGCCGCCGAGGGGACCCACGGCGACATAGCAACTATCGGTTAGCCGGCATGAGCGATGCCCGGATACTGATTTATAGCCATGACACCTTCGGCCTGGGTCACCTGCGCCGGTGCCGTGCCATCGCCCATGCGCTGGTCGAGCACGACAAGGAACTCTCGGTCCTTATCCTCTCCGGCTCGCCCATCATCGGCAGTTTTGATTTCCGGGCGCGAGTGGATTTTGTGCGCGTGCCCGGGGTTATCAAGCTGCGCAATGGCGAATATACCCCGCTGAA
>CAZQLF010000190.1:0-6290 GCA_964594035.1 uncultured Rhodospirillaceae bacterium
AGCCCTCGGCGAAGACGCTTCGCAGCTCGGCCTTGCCGTCGCCATCGCCGTCGCGCAGCAGCATGACCTTGCCTTCATTCGGCAGTGTCAAAAACACATCGCCATTGGGCGCGACCAGCAACCAGCGCGGCGATTGAAACCCGCCGGCGAATTCATTGACGGAAAATCCCGGCGGCAGGTGGAAGAGGGGATTGGCCGGCTTTGCGACCACGGCCGCCTCGTTGAAGGCGCTGTCGGTCGCGTAGGGCCTGGGCAGATGATGGGGATCGATCTGAAAGCGCTGGCCGGGTGCCTGGTCGGCGAATTGCGCAAGCGCAGGTGCTGTTGACGCCGCCAGCAGTCCGAACGCAACCAGAAAGGCGGCTTTCACAGACATCGGCCGACAAACTAGGATCGGGACCCGTGAAAATCGAGTCTCCCTTTCAAACCGTGGCGGCAGCGCGCTGGGCGGGCATTCGCACCGGTCTCGGTGCGCCGGGCGCTGTTCTGGGTGCGAGCTTCATCGGCTATGGCACGCTGGCGCGATCCAGCGGCTTCGATCTGCCGCAGAGCATGGCGACAACGGCCTTCATCTGGGCGCTGCCCGGCCAGATCGCACTGGTGGAGCTGGCGGCGACCGGCGCGGGCCTGTTCGGACTCATCTTCGCGATTGCGCTCACCAATGCGCGGCTGCTGCCCATGACGGTGACGCTGGTACCGGTCCTGAGCGACCGCCGCTGGCCCAAGCGGCTCTATTATCTCGCCTGCCAGTTCATCGCGGTGACGGCCTGGACCGTCACCATGCAGATCTATCCCGACATCCCGCGCCAGCATCGCCTGCCGTATTTCCTGGCCTTGGGATTCACGCTGTGGAGCATCACCATGGTGACCACGGTCGTGGGCTATCTGCTGGTGGGCATGGTGCCCGCACCCGTGGCCCTCGGCCTCGTCTTTCTCAATCCGATCTATTTCATGCTGATGTTCGTGGCGGATTTTCGCCTGCCAGCCCGCGCCTTTGCCCTCACCCTGGGTGCGATCGCCGGCCCCCTGCTGCAACCACTGGGTCCCGAATGGGGCCTGCTGGCGGCGGGGCTGTTCGCCGGTACGGCGGCCTTCGCTCTCGACGAGATGCGCCGCCGGCGGAAAGGACAGGGCCGATGAGCGCCACGATCTGGTGGTCGATCCTTGGGGCCAGCCTCGTCACCTATGCTTCGCGCGGCTTCGGCGTGCTGCTCTCCGGGCGGATCAATACCGACGGGCCGCTCTTTCGTTGGGTCAGCGCGGTGGCCTATGCCCTGCTCGCGGCTCTCATCGCCCGCCTGCTGGTGGTCCCGCTCGGGCCGCTGGCGGGGACGATGCTGACGGCGCGGCTGGCGAGTGCCGCCTTCGCGCTTGCGGTCTATGTGTTGACACGCCGCAATCTGATGCTGGGCGTTGCCGCCGGCGGGGCCGGTCTTGCGCTGCTGCGCGTCGCAGGCCTTGGCTAGGTTTTAATCGCGAGTACTGCCACGCCGGGCAGCGTCTTGCCCTCGAGCCACTCCAGAAACGCGCCACCGGCGGTAGAGACATAGGAAAAACGATCCGTCACGCCAGCCATGGCCAGGGCCGCCACCGTATCCCCGCCGCCGGCGACCGACAGCAGCTTGCCCGCCTGCGTCAGTGCCGCGGCCTCCGGGGCCACCGCCATGGTGCCGTTTTCGAAAGGTGGCCTTTCGAATGCGCCCAGCGGCCCGTTCCACACCAGGGTGCGGCATTGGCCGAGGCGCTGTTTCAGATCGGCCACGGTCTTTGGCCCCACATCCAAAATCATCTGATCCGCCGGCACCTGATCGATCCCGACGGTCGCCGTAGCCACACCCGGCTTGAGCGCGGCCGCCACGACCGCATCCAGAGGCAGCGCCACGCGCGACCCGCGCGCCTTCGCCTTGGCCAGGATCTCGCGGGCGCGCTCGGCCATGTCACGTTCGGCCAGCGATTTGCCGATCGCCTTGCCCTCGGCAAACAGGAAGGTGTTGGCCATCCCGCCACCGATGATCAGCAGATCGACCTTCTCCACCAGGTTCCCCAGCAGTTCGAGCTTGGTGGAGACCTTGGCGCCGCCGACGATGGCCGCCAGCGGATGCTGCGGGCTCGCCAGCGCCTTCTCCAGATGATCCAGCTCCTCCTGCATCAGCCGGCCGGCGGCGGCCGGCAGCAGATGGGCGATGCCTTCGGTGGAGGCATGGGCCCGGTGGGCGCAGGAGAACGCATCGTTCACATAAAGATCGCCGAGGCCTGCCAGTTCGCGGGCGAAGCCGGCATCGTTGGCTTCCTCGCCGGCATGAAAACGCAGGTTTTCCAGCAGCGCGATACCGCCAGCCGGCAGTTTGTCGATGGTCGATCGGGCGAGCGTGCCCACGCAGTCCGGTGCAAAGGCGATCTTCTGGCCGCCAAGTGCTTGGGAGAGGGCCGGCAGGATGGGATGCAATGACATTTCGGGCACGGGCTTGCCGTTGGGCCGGCCGAAATGCGACAGCACGGCCACTTTGGCACTGCGCCGGGCGAGTTCGGACAGGGTCAGGGCACCGCGCTCGATGCGGGTTGCGTCGGTGACCTGGCCATCCTTCATCGGCACGTTGAAATCGGCGCGAACCAGCACGCGTTTGCCGGCGACCTCCAGGTCATCGAGATTGCGAAATTTTTTCATGGGCGGCGACTATCGGGAAGGCGCGCGGAATTCGCAAGTCATCAAACCTCGCTCCGGCCATTCCCTTGACACGAAGGCCGGGCGTCGCCCATCTAGGGTCATGGCCATGACAAACACACGGCGCCCTCTTTTAATCCTCGCAGCCCTGGTGGCGCTCGGCGGCTGCAGCAGCGGGATTGGCGCTCCCGACCATCCCAATCCGTTGACGTTCCAGGGCGCTTCGGCGAGCGATCTGGAGAAGAAGCTGGGGCTGCCCCAGTCCCAGCAAAATCTGGGTAATGGCCGGACGATGCTGCAATACGACTGGTCCAGCAGCTACGTGGCCGGCGGATACACCGCAACGCCCGACGGCCAGCTCTATACCGGTTCGACGATGAACTTGCCGCGCAGCTATGTGCCGGAGCAGACCGTGACACAGACCTGCATCGTCCAGTTCGTCCTCGGCCCCGATCAGCGGGTGGAGGAAGTCCACACCCAGGGCGACGGCTGCTGAGTTCGTTCGATCCGGCGCGATCACGGACAATCGCGCTGGACAGGTGAAACCCCTGGCGCCGGTCGGCGAAGAGGCGGGCTCGCCCCCGATCCCGCATGTGGTCATCTGCCGCTATCGTCCTGGCGGGAAAAAGAGCTCGCGCCCTTGTCCCGTCCGGAGGGGCTGCGGGCCTTGTTCGCTGCGCCGCACCCTCTCGTGCGCTGACGGCTGCCGACATCGAGGCGCTGGTGGCCAGGAGCGGCGGTCTTTCGCTTCACCGCCTGACGGCGGCGGACCTCCCGGGCGCGCTGGATTCGCTGGGCGCTCTCCGCTAGCTCATCAGACGAATCGCAATTCGCGGTCCGGGCTCCTATGTTGATCGGGGGGAGACAAGCGAAGGCGGGCTGATGCAGCAAACGGCGACCCAGGCGAACCCTGAACTTCCCTGGCTCAACTCCTACCCGCCCGACATCGACTGGGCAGCTCCCATCGCCGTCAAGCCGATGCATGCGCTGCTGGACGACACGGTTGCTCGCCACGGCGACAAGCCTTGCATCGACTTTCTCGACAAGCGCTACAGCTATGGCGATATCGGGCGACTGGTGAATCGCGCCGCCAAGGGCTTCAAGGCGCTGGGCGTGGGAGCGGGGATCAAGGTGGGCCTCTGCCTGCCCAACACCCCCTATTACGTCATCTGTTTCTTCGCCGTGCTGAAGGCCGGCGGCACCCTGGTGAACTTCAACCCGCTCTACTCCGAGCGCGAGCTCGCCCACCAGATCGAGGATTCGGAGTGCGACATCCTGGTGAGCCTCGATCTCGTTTCGCTCTATGGCAGGGTGGCGGGTCTGATTGGCCGCTGCCGGCTGAAGAAGGTCATCGTTTGCCGGATGGCGGAGGTGCTGCCCTTCCCGCGCAACCTGCTCTACCCCTGGGTCATGCGCCGCGATCTTGTCCGCGTGCCGGCGGATGATGTGCATGTCCCCTTTGACCGGCTCATCGCCAACGACGGCGCAATTGAAGCCACACCCATCGACCCGAAGACGACCGTCGCCTTGCTGCAATATACCGGCGGTACAACCGGCGTCCCCAAGGGCGCGATGCTGACTCATGCCAATCTCTATGCCAATGCCGAGCAATGCGCGCGCTGGTTTGCCCATGTGGGCGACGGCCCGCGCCGCACGTTGGGCGTGCTGCCCCTGTTCCACGTCTTCGCCATGACGGTTGTCATGAACTGGGCCGTGCATGAAGGGGCGGAGATGGTCCTGCTGCCCCGCTTCGAGGTGACGGAGCTGTTGAAGACCGTCAGCCGCAAGAAGCCGACCGCCATGCCTGGTGTGCCCACCCTTTTCAACGCCATCCTCAACGCGCCAGACCTGGCGAAGTACGATCTGCGCTCGCTGCATTACTGCATCTCCGGCGGCGCCTCACTGCCGAGCGAACTTCGCGTTGCGTTCGAACGCACGACGGGGGCGCGGCTGCTCGAGGGTTACGGCTTGAGCGAAACCTCGCCAGTGGTCTGCTGCAATCCGGTGGAAGGCGAATCCCGCCCCGGCTCCGTCGGAATTCCCTACCCCGCGACCTTCATGCGCATTTATTCGCTCGAGGAACCGCGCCGCCCGTTGCCCATCGGCGAGACCGGCGAGATCTGCGTCAGCGGCCCCCAGGTGATGGCCGGATATTGGAAGCACCCCGACGAGACGGCGCGCATGATGATCGACGGTTTCTTCGCTACCGGCGATGTCGGCCATATCGACAAGGATGGCTACGTCTTCATCACCGACCGGCTCAAGGACATGATCAACGCCAGCGGCTTCAAGATCTACCCGCGCAACATCGAAGAGGCGATCCTGCCCAATCCCGCGGTCCCGGAATGGGCCGTGGGCGGTACGCCAGATCCCTACCGCCGCCAGTCGGTGAAGGCCTTCGTCGCGCTGAAGCCCGGTGCGGCACTCAGCGCCGATGCGCTGACCAAATTCCTCGCCGACAAGCTGACTCCCATCGAAATGCCCAAGCAGATCGAGTTCCGCCCATCGCTGCCGAAGACGACCGTCGGCAAGATTTCCAAGAAGATGCTGCTGGAAGAAGGAAATGCTGCATGAAAGGTGCCGTGATCGCGGGCTTTGCCCGCTCGCCCTTCCATTTCGCAAGCAAGGGACCGCTCGCCCGCGTCAGGCCCGACGACATGATGGCGACGGTGGTCCAGGGCCTGTTGAAGAAGACGGGCGTCCCGGCCGGCGAGATCGAGGATCTGATCCTCGGCTGCGCCATGCCGGAAGGCGAGCAGGGTTTGAACATCGCGCGTCTCGTGGTTCTGCTGGCCGATCTGCCGGATACCGTCGCGGGTGTCACGATCAACCGCTTCTGCGGCTCCTCCATGCAGTCGATCCATATGGCCGCTGGCGCGATCGCCACCGGCTCCGGCGATGTTTTCCTGTGCGGTGGCATCGAATCCATGAGCCGGATTCCGATGGGCGGGTTCAACCCGCTGCCCAATCCGGTGCTGCGGGCGAAATCCCAGGCCTATATCTCCATGGGCGAAACGGCGGAGAACGTCGCGCGCAAATACAAGATTTCCCGCGAGCGGCAGGAAAAGCTCGCTGTCGACAGCCACGCCCGCGCCGCTGCAGCACAGGCTGCCGGCAAGTTCGATGACGAGATCGTGCCTCTCGTTGCCGGCAATCAGAGCATTGACAAGGATGGCTGCATCCGCCCCGGCACGACCATGGAAGTCCTCGCCGGGCTGAAGCCGGCCTTTGCCGCCGACGGCACGGTGACGGCGGGAACCGCTTCGCCGCTCACCGATGGCGCGTCGTGCACGCTGGTGGTGAGCGAGGATTATGCCAGCGCCCACGGGTTGAAACCGCTCGCCCGCATCAAAAGCACGGCTGTTGCCGGCTGTCCGCCGGAGATCATGGGCATCGGGCCGGTTGCGGCAACGCAGAAGGCGCTGAAGCGCGCCGGCCTGGGAATCGGCGATATCGACATCGTCGAGATGAACGAGGCCTTCGCGGTGCAGGCGCTGGCCTGCATGGATGAGCTCAAGATCGACTGGGCCAAGACCAATCTCGATGGCGGGGCCACGGCTATCGGCCATCCGCTTGGGGCGACGGGCGCGCGTATCACTGGCAAGGCCGCCCAGCTTCTCAAACGCGA
>CAZQLF010000191.1:0-6286 GCA_964594035.1 uncultured Rhodospirillaceae bacterium
AAGTCGCGGGCGAGTGCCGGGCCAGTGCACGAAGGCGCCGGTCATGCCGAACGTGTCGAAGGGGGGCTGCCCGATATTTTCGCCGGCCCAGCCGGCATCGGGTTTGTCGACAAGGTTGGTTACCGCGTCGGCCCACCACGCATAGTCGTGATTTGTCTTCGCCAGGTCGCGCTCGCGCGCCTCGATGACAGCCTTGGCGAGATCGGCTGATTTCTGCCGGGCGATCTGGTCCTGGCCGCTCGCTGTCAGGAAGATGACCCCGCCTATGACGAGGGCGCCCAGGATGAGCAGCGAGGTGATGGCAACATAGGCTTGCCGGGGGGCGTCGATATTGACCCAGCGCCAGGCGGCGAAACTGCGCAATTTCAGGCGGTGCAAGGCGGGCGACACGCCTCAGCGCTCCGGCGCGCCGGCCAGCGGGTCCTGACAGCCGATGAGCCCCCGATTCCTCATACGATTCGGTATAGATGGCTGGATAAGCCGTTCTTGGCAAGCCGGAAGGCGCCTTGGCGCCCTCTCCCTCGCCTCTGCCCTCGCCAGCGCACGCCGGAAACTCTTTTCGAACACAGCCTTGCAGCTTTTCGCGCGCCCGAAGCCGGTGCTAGCCTCACGGCGCGGCGATGGGCCGTTATCGCGGTAGGACGCTGTAAACGACCGGCAACTAGGCTGGGCACTGAAAACATCAAACTGGGAGCAGACCATGACCGACAAATTCGATCCCTCGGGTGTCGCCCGGCGCGACTTCTTCAAGGCCGCCGCGGCCTCGGCCAGTGCCGCCGCATTGCTGGGGGCGATGGGCATATCGCCAGCATTGGCTGCCGATATGGCGAAGGAAACCATGCGTTCCTCCAAGCCGCTGAAGGCTGCCTTCTCCAATGCCGGCCTGCAGGCGACCTGGTGCGCGCAAGGCAAGCGCGCGGCGGAATACTGGGGCAGCCTTCTGAACGTCGAGGTCACCTGGTTTGACGGTGAGCTTGCGGCACCCAAACAGCGCGCGGCGATCGACAACATGGCGTCCCAGAAATGGGACTTCGTCGCCATCCAGGCCTTCGGCATCGGCACGCTGACGGATCCGGTCAACAAGATGATCGATGCCGGCATTCCCGTGTTCGACATGGACACGCTGATTGCCCCGCTTGACACCATCAACGTCCAGAGCTTCCTCGCCCCCGACAACGAATTCATGGGAGCTTCTGTCACCCAGGCGCTGGTCAGCGCCATGGGCGGCAAGGGCAACATCGTGATGACCCAGGGCGCGCTGGGCCATACCGGCGCGCAGGGGCGTGCCCGCGGCTTCGATTCGGTGGTGAAGAACTTCCCGAACGTAAAGGTGCTCGATACCACCCCGGCGGATTGGGACGTGACCAAGGTCGCGCGCATCTGGGAAACGCTGCTGACGAAATACCCGCAGATCGATGCCGCGTTCTTCCACAATGACGACATGGCGCTTGCCGCCCAGAACGTCATGAAGCAGGCCGGGCGCACCAACATCCTGATCGGCGGCGTCGATGCCATGCCGCCGGCGCTGGAAGCAGTGCTGGATGGCCGCATGCATGCCACCGTGCGCAACCCCTCTTGTCGCATCCATGGCGGCTCGGTCTTCGGCGGTGTTTCCGCGGTTGTCGGCGGTGAGAAGACCGGCGATGGCGGCATTCCCAAGCACGTCATCACCGACGGGCCCGTCGTCACCAAGGACAACGCGCCGGGCATGATGTGGATGGAAGGGCACTACCTGATCTGACCGGAACCTTGGATCAGGAAAGCGAAGCAGCACCGCCTCGCGCGGTGCTGTCCCTGGAAGGTGTCTCCAAGGCCTTTGGCGGGGTCGAGGCGCTGCGCAAGGTCGACTTCACCTTGCGCAGCGGCGAGATCCACGGCCTGGTCGGGGAAAATGGCGCGGGCAAGAGCACGCTGATGAAGATCATCGCCGGCGTGCACGCCGGTTACGCCGGCGCCATGCGCGTGGACGGTGCCGACGTTCATTTCCGCTCGGCACGCGACGCGCGGGACGCCGGGATCGGCATGGTGCACCAGGAACTCAGCATCCTGCGCGATCTCAGCGTGGCCGAGAATGTCTTCCTTGGCCGCCAGCCCACGACGCGATTTGGCCTCGTCGATTGGCCGCGCATGGCGCGCGAAGCCGATCAGCATCTGAGGGGTCTCGGCATTTCCGTCGATGCGCGGGCCCTCATGGGCTCGCTTCCCATCGGGATGCAGCAACTCGTCGAGCTCAGCCGCGTCCTGTTCTCCGGCGCTCGAATCATCATCCTGGACGAGCCGACCTCCGCCCTTTCCGCGCCCGAGGTCCAGCGGCTGTTCGATGTGCTCCGGCGCCTGCGCGAAAGCGGCAAGAGCATCGTCTTCATCTCCCGTTTCCTGGACGACGTCCTGCGGATCGCGGACACCGTGACCGTGCTGCGCAACGGGGAGAAGATTGCCGTCGAGCCAGCGGCGCAGGTCGACAAGCGCTGGATCATCGAGCGCATGATCGGCAGGGGCCATGAGCAGCTCGAGGAAAGCTATACCGCCGAGATCGCGCTGGCGCCCGAGGGAGAGGGACCGCTCGCGCTCTCAACCGAGCATCTCGGTTATGGCCGCGCCTATCGCAACGTGGGGCTGCATATCCGCGCCGGCGAAGTCGTGGGCGTCTATGGCTTCATGGGCTGCGGCCAGATCGAACTTGCGCGGACCCTGTTCGGCAAGATCCGGCCCGAGACCGGTGAACTCTCGGTCGAGAACAGGAAAATTCACTTGCGCAATACGGCGGATGCCCGGCGAACGGGTATCGCCTTCGTGCCGGAGAGCCGGCGCAGCATGCTGTTTACCCAGGAACCGATCTACAAGAACGTGTCGATCAGCGTGCTGGAGCGGCTCTCCCGCTTGATGCTGAAGCCGGCACAGGAGCGGCGGATCGCGCGCGAACATATCGAGCGGCTGCGCATCCGCCCGCCTTCGGCCGAGCGGCGCGTCGGCACGCTGTCCGGCGGCAACCAGCAGAAGGTGGGCCTCGCCAAGTGGCTCACCTACCCGCCCAAGGTGCTGGTGCTGAGCGAACCGACCCGCGGCATGGATGTGGGCGCCAAGGATGACGTGGTGAAGATCGTGCGCGGCCTGCGTGACCAGGGAATGGCGGTGCTTGTTCTCTCGACGGAACCGGAGACGGTGCTGGCGCTGGCCGACAGGATCCTGGTGATGAAGAAGGGCGAGATCGTGCGGGAATTCGCCGGCGAGGCGGTCAGCAAGGACCGCCTTCTGGCGGCGGCATAAGAGGCAGCAGGCGGATGAGCGGAACCGTGAGCGAAGGAACAGGTGCAGCGGGCGAAGCCGGAGCCCGGCGCTGGCTGCGCAGCCAGCTTCGCAACATCGCGCCCTTCATCACCCTGCTGGTGCTCATTCTCTTCTTCAGCCTCGCCACACCCTCCTTCGCCACCCTGGGCAACCTCAGCAACATCCTGACGCAAATCTCCATCACCGGGATAATGGCGGCGGGCCTGACCTTCGTCATTCTTTGCGCGGAAATCGACCTCAGCGTCGCCAGCATCGCCAATGCCACGGGCATCATCCTTGCCTATTTCACCCTGCAGGATGCGAGTGTCGCGATTGCCAATGTTCCCCTGCCGGGATTTGCGGCGATCCTGCTGGCCCTGGTGAGCTGCCTGGTGCTGGGGCTGATCACCGCCTTCGGCATCACGAAGATCGGCATTCCCTCATTCATCATGACATTGGCAATGCTGCAGATCGGCGCCGGCATTTCCGCCATGCTGGTGCGCGGCCAGATCGCTTATGCGGTGCCGTCATTCATCACCGTGCTGGGCAGCAAATCCATCGGACCGGTTCCGTGGCTCGTCATTGTCGCGGCCCTGGTCCTGGGTGCCAGCCACA
Source organism: uncultured Rhodospirillaceae bacterium (assembly GCA_964594035.1). GTDB lineage: Bacteria > Pseudomonadota > Alphaproteobacteria > Dongiales > Dongiaceae > DASXQK01. Next base: position 3,883 of record CAZQLF010000191.1, read on the forward strand.
TCGTGCTGACCTATACGCGCTTTGGCCGCTACGTGTACATGACCGGCGGCAATCGCGAGGCGGCGGAATATTCCGGCGTCAATGTGCGCCTCATCGTCGGCGCGGTCATGGTGATATCGGCGGTACTGTCCGGCTTCGCCGGGATGCTGGGTGTGGCCCATTTCGGCAGCGCCCAGCAGGATGAATTCGAGACATTCCTGCTGGATTCGATCTCGGCCGTCGTGGTCGGCGGCACCAGCCTGTTCGGCGGCCAGGGCGGCATTCCCAACACGATCGTCGGCCTGTTCGTGCTGGGCGTGCTGAACAATGGCCTCGATCACGTGGACATCGACAGCTTCCTGAAGATCCTGATCCGCGGTCTAATCCTGCTGGCGGCCCTGATCATCAACGTCTACGCCCAGCGCCTGCGCAGCCAAAGCCCCCAAGGTTGAGCCACGGTAGGCTCGCATGCCCGCTCCGGTCCTGCCGTTCTCCTATGGCTTCGGCAGGGCCACAATCTGCTGGTGGTCCAGGCGCCGGCACTCAATCCGGTTTATGGGAAGGCAGCACCGGCGTTTCGTCAGCAGCTTGCTCGCGCATCCGGTCCATCAACGACTTCGCGCGCGAACCAATACTTCCCTCGCCCATGTCCTTCACCAGCGCCGTGGCGATATCCATAAGCTCAGTGGCCTGGTTGGCTGGAATGGGACTTGACGGCGCAACACCGGCCGCCTTGCTCATCTGCAACGCCAGCCACACTGCTTCGCGCGCTTCGTGTATGCCCTGGCCCACATCGAAAACGCGCCAGCCGGATCCGCGAATACGCACGCTCGCAAGCCATGGCGGCTGAAGCGGCAAGGCATGGATCGAGCTGATTTGACCGGTTGGCATGGATCGCACGATCCCGAACAGGCCCGCCTTCACGCTCACGCGTCCATTGCCGATCGTGACGCGCTCCGGCGCAAACCAAAGGCGCGCGATCCAGAGATAAAACAGCACATTCAGGATTGCCCAGATGACGACGATCCAGAGCGCCAGATGGCCATAGGCGGCCACCATCAGGGCAACCGAGACGACGAGCACGATCGTCTGGGCAATCGCCCCGCCGGCGGAGCGCACGGGCGGCAGCAGAAACGCCATGCCGCCGTCCGCTGTGCGTGCGAGGCGGACCTTGAAGCCGGCTTCGGGCGAGACTGCTTCCAGCTTCTGTTGTCGCCGGGCGGTGATGGCCTTGGCCTCGGCCGCATCGCTCAGCGACAGCGGCACGCGAAAGATGGGCACCTCGAACTCGGCATGATAGGCTTGGGCCTTGCCACCCGGATCTTCCGCTTCGAGAACCCAGAGACGCCCGTCATGGCCGTGGGGCAGCGCTGTCTCCGGCTGATCGTCCGGTACGGCGAACTCGATCGGGAATCGGCCGCTGCCATCAGATGAGAGCACGTCTTCGTCCTGCCAGACGGTGCTGTATTCGACGGCCCGCTCCTCCACTGTCGGAAACGGCTTGTTCACCGAGTGGTACTGTTTCTCCACCACATTGACGAGCTTCAGGCGCACACGCAGCCGCGCGCCGCTTCGCGGCGGCCGCGACATGACAAGCTCCGCTTTCAATGGCCCGCCGAGGGGGATAGGTACAGCGCCAAGCTTGAGGTGCGAACGGCCAAACCTGATCCAACTCACCAGCAGGTGGAAAGCCTTGAGGCTTAGGGCGGCGCCAAGAAGGCCAAACATGGCGGCTGGCGCAAACGGTGCGTAGCCGCCGCCCGGTATGAGCTGCGCGCGCTCAATGAAAAAACCGTAACCCGCGGCGAGGAAGGCAATGCCGAGTATGCCAACAACGTAAATATCGAGATGGAAGCCGATGGCATCGCGCATGACGCCCCGGCCCCAATCCTTGCGCGCAAGCCACGGCGCGCCCGCCGCCGATTCGACGCCGCTTGGTCCACCCCAGCGATTGTCCCGTTGCCGCAATGCCGGCACCCCGAAGGGTTTTCAACGCCGCATTCGCCTGCATGGTAGCACGCCAGCGTCGCATCGTCCCGATGCGACGATTCGCACGCCCCGGAATCGGGCAAAACCCGGCCCACGCCCTGATTCCGCCTCAATTCAAGGGCCCTGCCTCGAAAATTCCGTGAACCGAAAACTCATGGCCTGCGTTAATTCCACGAGTACGGCTTTCACGGAGTAAACATCATGACGAGAACCAGAACCATCGATCGCCTTGGCCTGATGGGTATCGCCAGCGCGATCGCCTTGTCGGCCGCGATGGCGGTGGGCGGGGCTCAACCTGCCTGGTCTGCGGACAAGAATGCGCTGCAATGGCAGCAACAGCAGCACAATGGCAACGGCAACAACCGCGGTGGCCAGGTGCAGAATCGGAATGGCGGCCAGAACGGCAACAACCGGTACTTCACGCAGAATAACAATG